>NZ_JAALDV010000345.1:0-1814 GCF_014145045.1 Dietzia sp. DQ12-76 | reverse complement strand
GGCAGGCCGCGGGCCGCGTACCAGTCGCGGACCCCGTCCAGCTCCGAGCAGCTGGCCCACGGCAACACCGGGACCGCCGAGTTCCCGCGGTAGGACCAGTCGTCACCGGCACGGCAGAACCAGCCGTCGACGAGCTCGAAGTCCGTGCCCGGCCACGCCAACGCACCCGCGTACTCGTGCGCCCGGACGTCGCGTGCCCGGACCGGCCGGGGCGGTAGCACCTTGAGCACCGCGATGTCGGAATCGGGGATCCGCACCTCCTCGCCCGACTCGCGGCGCACCACGAGTTCGGGATCCAGCGCGACCACGTGTCCGATGACGTCGGTGTAGAGGTGCGAACCCTGCCCGGCCTCCAGATGGCGACGGACCACCACGCGCATCCCCACCTCCACGCGTCGGCCGGCGTTCCACCGGGACCGGTCCGCCAGACCCCGGTCCTGCTCAGCCACGGGGGTCGGTGGCCTCGTCGTCGTCCCACTCGTCACCGTCGTCCTCGTCGGCGAACGGGTCGGGATCGGTGGTCGGGTCCCAGCTCAACCCGGGCACGCCCCAGCCTGCGTCGCGGATGTGGCGTTTGGCGGCCTTGCGGTGACGGCCGATCAGATGGTCGGTGTAGAGGTACCCGTCCAGGTGACCGACCTCGTGCTGCAGGCACCGCGCGAACAGGCCATAGCCCTCCACGGAGACCGGCTCGCCGTTCTCGTCGGTTCCGGTGACCCGGGCCCACCAGGCGCGCCCGCGCGGGAAGTTCACACCGGGGACGGAGAGGCATCCTTCGAGATCCTCCTCCGGGTCCGGCATGGTCTCCGGGATCTCGGAGGTCTCCAGCACCGGGTTGACGATGCAGCCGCGGCGGTTGAGCCAGCCGCCGCGGGCCTCGACGTCCTCGCGGGAGACGCCCTCGCCGTCCTCGGTGTCCAGATCGGGGCAGTCGTAGACGAACACCCGCTTGCGCACCCCCACCTGGTTGGCGGCCAGACCCACTCCGTTGGCGGCGTCCATCGTGTCGTAGAGGTCGCGGACGAGGTCGCGGATCTCCTCCGGGGACTCCGTGACGGGCTCGGTGGGGGTGTGGAGGGCGGGATCGCCGAGGATGACGATGGGCAGGACGGCCATGGCAGGAGATCCTAGTGCGCACCTGGCAGGGTGTCGGATCCGTGTGGTTCACTACGGGGGAATCACAACGGTGTGATCCGGGCACAGGAGGCGAGCGAATGGGTCGATCAGCAACCGCGGCACGCCGACCGAGGGTCGAGGGCGGTTCGCCGCCCGCGGACGAGCTGCACGCCGCCGACCCCGTGCTGTCCGACAGGGACCGGGCCATGCTCGAGTTCGAGCGTCAGTGGTGGAAGTTCGCCGGCTCCAAGGAGGAGGCGATCCGGCAGAAGTTCGACATGTCCGGGACCCGCTACTTCCAGATCCTCAACGGCCTCATCGACCGCCCCGAGGCGCTGGCCGCTGACCCGCTGCTCGTCAAGCGGCTTCGTCGCATGCGCAGCAGCCGTCAGAAGGCACGCGCGGCGCGCAACCTGGGAATGCGGCTCGACTGACCTACACTCACCGGCGTGAGCTCCCAGCCCGAAACCTCGCAGTACGACCCCTACGGTCCGGGCGCGCCCGCCGGCGGCGCCGGGGCCGGCCCCGACCAGGATGAGCCGACCGGACCTCCGTACCGGGCCATCGCGATGGTCCTCCTGGCCGCGGTGGTCCTGGCGATAGGCATCGGGCTCGTCCAGCTGTTCGGGGGCGACGACGAGACCCCGACCGCCACCGACCAGGACAGTGCCCAGGTCGAGCAGGCCGAACCGCCCGCC
>NZ_JAALDV010000344.1:0-2070 GCF_014145045.1 Dietzia sp. DQ12-76 | reverse complement strand
GGGCCGTCGCCCGGGCCGTCGCCCGAGCCTCCGGGCGGCGGTGCCGTGGACGTCTCGTCCGCCTCGGCCGCCTCGGTTTCGCGACGACGCGCCCGGATCTCAGCCCAGGCGAAGTAGGCCAGGGCGAGAGGCGCCAGGACACCGAAGGCGAGCCACTGCAGCCCGTAGGACAGATACGGGCCGTTCTCGATTCCGGGGATGGGCACCGGGGTCAGTGATCCGGGCTGGTCCCCTGTGAGCTGGAGATACCCGTCGGGGATGAGTGTGTGGTCGAGGGCGTCGCCCAGGACCGCGGGGTCCAGGACGCGGACGGCAGGGAGCCCGTCGACGAGGACCGGCTCGACCTGACCGCTCTCCGCGGCCCTGAGTCGCGCGGTGATCTCGACGGGCCCACCCGGCGCGGCGGCGTAGTCGGGCACCGTGTTGTTCTCGCCGACGGGAACATAGCCACGGTTGACCAGGATCGCCGGCCCGTCAACCGGCTCGAACACCGTCATCACCTGGTAGACCGGTTCGCCGTCGACCGCGCGCAGACGCAGCAGGGCCTCGGAGTCGGGTTGCCACCGACCGTCCAGCGTCACCAGCCGCCATTCGCGCTCCGCGAACGCCTCGGGGCCGTCGACCACCTGCCCGAACGGTGCCGGGGCGGCCTCGATGGACTCCGCCAGGCGGGCGTTGCGGGCGTCGAGATCCTCGCTCTTGCCCAGTTGCCACGGGGCCAGCAACGCGAAGCACGCCCAGGCGAACAGCGACACGGCGAGCAGACCGATCAGCCAGCCGGGACTCAGAAAGCGCCGCAGACTCCGCATGGCACCAGGGTATCCGCTGGGTCCGGACCCGCTACGCCAGGAGGGCACGCACCTCGGCCACCAACCCGGGGAGCGCCCCGGTGATCTGGAGACGGGTCCGGGTGAAGCCGTCGTCGTCCCCGTAGTAGGGGTCGGCTACGTCGTGACCGTCCGCCGCGGGGTCGAAACCCCGCAGGAGGCGGATGCGGTGATCCTCGACCCCGGCGTCGAGGAGGTGGTCGCGGTGGCCGCGGTCGAGTGCCACCACCAGGTCGGCGGTGTGGTCGGCCGGGGCCAGTTGCGCGGCCACGTGCGTGTCGTCGTACCCGTGGGACCGCAGTTCGGCCGCCGCCCGCGGGTCCATCGGGTCCCCCACGTGCCACCCGCCGGTGCCCACGCTCGAGACGGTGACCCTATCGCCCAACCCGGCCCCGGCGAACGCGTGGCGGGCCATGACCTCGGCCATGGGGGAGCGGCAGATGTTGCCGGTACAGACGAAGACCACGTGGACGGGCCGCTCACCAGGCATGGATGATCCCCTCCAGTTCGTTCGTGTCCGCCGGGGACCAGCGGGCATCGGCCCACTCCTCGGGGCTGCCGTAGCCCCAGCGCACTATCGCCGTGGGGATGCCGTAACGGGCGGCCCCGGCCACGTCGTGCTCGCGGTCGCCGATCATGAGGACGCTCTCGGTACCCCCGTCGGCCTCGGGGACCGGGTCCAACCCGACGGCGGCCAGCGAATGCGCGATCACGTCGGCCTTCGCCGACCGGCCGACACGCAGGTCCGCCCCGCCGATGAACTCGAAGGGGTCGTCGAGTCCGAAGTGCTCCAGGATCCGCCGCGCGGCCCGCTGGTCCTTGCTCGTCGCCACGGCCATCCGGAAGCCCTGGCCGGCCAGGCTGCTCAGCAACTCGTCCATTCCCTCGTAGACGGCGTTCTCGAGCCACCCCACCTCGCCGTAGCGCTCGCGGTACGCGCCCATCGCCCGCTGCAGATCCGCGCCCTCGAGTCCCAGCGAGGCGAGGGTGTCGGGCATCGGCGGGCCCGCGATGGACCGGATGTCACGGGAGTCGTCCCACCGGGCGCCGACGGTGTCGAGCGCGTGACGGAGGGATTTGGCGATACCGTCCAGGGAGTCGGTGATGGTTCCGTCGAGATCGACGAGCAGGACAGGGCGATCGGGCATGTGGTCATCCTCCCAGACCCTGGTCGCCACGCGTCCCGCCCCGTCGCCGCCGCCGGCCCGCCGCCTAGGCTGCCGTGCATGAGCGCCGCGCCCGG
>NZ_JAALDV010000343.1:0-1937 GCF_014145045.1 Dietzia sp. DQ12-76 | reverse complement strand
GGGCGGCGCTGACGCCGTGCCGGCGGTCGACCTCCTCGAGGGCGCGGAGCATCGCGTCGGGGTCACCGCCCTTGTCGGGGTGATGCCGCAGGACGGCTTGACGCCGATCCCGCTTGTAGGCGGCGGGGTCGCGTGGTTCGCGTCGGCTGTTCACGTTCTGCACTCCTGGGGGACGAGGCGCCGAGAGGCTCTGATGGTTCGACGGTACCGAAGCCGGGGCGAGCCGCGCACGCCGTCCGCGACCGGTCGTCCGCGGCGATTTTGATCCCGTGGGGTCAGTGCGGCATACTGGTCGAGTTGCCCGGACAAGGCGGCGAACTCGTGTAGCCCTCGGGCCGCGGGTGAACCGGGTTGGTCGGGCGAGCACGACAAGGGCGGGTGAGCGATCACCCGCCGGAAAAGTGGGAGGGCGACACGCCCGACCGCGTGGACGCGTCGTGACACGTCAACAGCGGCAGCGGATCGGTTCCGCCGTCACCCTCGTCTCGCGGGAGTGCGGCTCTCCGTCCTCTGGAGGGCTCATCGTCGTGTCACGTTCGTGAGCGCACGACGGCGGCCCTCCACGACGGAGCACCGATGCACGAGACCGGGTGGTAGACGGTCTGACGGTGTCATGTACGACAAGCGAACACACCAGGTGTCCCCCGCGCAGCGAGGGCGCTCACGACAGCCGCCTTCACGGGCGGAGGGAGAAAGAGGACGAAGTGGCGGGACAAAAGATCCGCATCCGGCTCAAGGCCTACGACCACGAGGCCATCGACGCCTCGGCGCGCAAGATCGTCGAGACGGTCACCCGCACGGGAGCTCGTGTCGTCGGCCCGGTGCCGTTGCCGACCGAGAAGAACGTGTACTGCGTCATCCGCTCGCCGCACAAGTACAAGGATTCGCGCGAGCACTTCGAGATGCGCACCCACAAGCGGTTGATCGACATCCTCGACCCCACGCCCAAGACCGTGGACGCGCTCATGCGCATCGACCTGCCTGCCAGCGTCGACGTCAACATCCAGTGACCTCCGACCGAGCAGCGGTCAGCAAGCAACGTGCAGCGGAGACAGTGAACAGATGAGTACAACCGAGATCAAGGGAATCCTGGGCGCGAAGCTCGGCATGACCCAGGTCTTCGACGAGAACAACCGGGTCGTCCCGGTTACCGTCATCAAGGCCGGGCCGTGTGTCGTCACCGGGATCCGTACAGAGCAGACCGACGGCTACAACGCCGTCCAGATCGCCTTCGGCGCGATCGACCCCCGCAAGGTCACCAAGCCCGTGTCGGGTCAGTTCGCCAAGGCGGGTGTGACCCCGCGTCGCCACGTCGCGGAGATCCGACTCGACAACGCCGAGCAGGCGGCCGGCTACGAGCTGGGCCAGGAGCTCGGCGCGGACGTGTTCTCCGACGGCGCCTTCGTCGACGTCACCGGCACCTCCAAGGGCAAGGGATTCGCCGGCACGATGAAGCGTCACGGCTTCGCGGGCCAGGGTGCCTCGCACGGTACCCAGGCCGTGCACCGTCGGCCCGGTTCCATCGGCGGCGCATCGACCCCGGGCCGGGTGTTCCGGGGCAAGAAGATGGCCGGACGCATGGGCAACGAGCGCGTGACCACGATGAACCTCAAGGTCCACAAGGTCGACGCCGAGGCCGGCGTCCTCCTGATCAAGGGAGCCATCCCGGGTCGCAACGGCGGCCTCGTGATGGTCCGTTCCGCAGTGAAGGGCGGTGCGCGCGCATGACCACGACGGAGAACCCCGTGAATCTCAAGCTGGACGTCCGTACCCCGGCCGGTTCGGCCGACGGGTCGGTCGAGCTCCCCGCCGCGATCTTCGGCGTCGAGCCCAACCTGTCCCTGATGCACCAGGTCGTCGTGGCGCAGCTCGCCGCGGCGCGGCAGGGCACCCACTCGACCAAGACCCGCGGCGAGGTCCGTGGCGGTGGCCGCAAG
>NZ_JAALDV010000342.1:0-1562 GCF_014145045.1 Dietzia sp. DQ12-76 | reverse complement strand
CCGTGCCGGGCGTGCGCGCCGCGCGGCGCTGTTCGCGGCAGCCGGGGTGGCCGTGCTGTCCGGGTCCGCCGTGCTCGGGTTCGTCCTCACCCGCGGGATACTCTCCCCAGGGGAAGACCCCGTCGCCTGCTCCCCGGTGTCCGAACCCGGCCACGTGGTGGGCGCCGGCCCCGGGTCGCTGGACACGCCGTTGGAGACGGTGCTGGCCTTCGACCACGCGTATTACGTCGAGCGCTCGGCCGAGAAGGCGTTCGAGGCGGTCTCGCCGTCGAGCCGGATGACCTTCGATCAGTTGCGTGCCGACGGGGTGGACCGGGTGCCCGAGGGCACCACCCACTGCGTGGACGCCCGGGAGTTGTCACCCACGCTCCTCGAGGTGACGCTCACCGAGTCCCGGCCCGATTCCGAGCCCGTGGTGATAAGACAGCGGGTACGGGTGGCGGAGAACCCTCACGGGACGTGGGGGATCGTCTCGATCACACCCGCCGGATGACGGACCCGCACCCGATCGACTCGCCCGCACCCGGGAGAGCGGCCCGGGCGACCGGGTCAGGGGCCGGCGTCGAGATACTCCTGGGGTGGGGTACGCCCCGAGGCGACCGCGTCGAAGAACCCCGTGGTGTTCGGGCCCCACACGAGATACGACCCCACGGAACCCGAGTCCATGCCGTCGTATGGGGCGGTCACGGTGAGGGGATCGCCCCTGAGCTTCCACATCACCCAGGCGAGGTTCCAGATGTGGTCCCCGGAGTCCACGGTGACGGCCTCCGAGGCGGAGTCGATGAGTGACACCGCGGTGAACGGGTTGAGCAGGTTCCCCGGGGACATGGTCTCGCTCATCAGCGCGCCGAGGAACTGCCGCTGGTTGCGGACCCTCTGGAGGTCCTGTTCCGCGAACCCGTAGCGGGTGCGGACGAAGCCCAGGGCCTGAGGACCCGCGAGGGTCTGACACCCGGCGGCCAGATCGAGTCCGGCGAGCGGGTCGTTGATCGGCTCCTCGATGCAGATGTCCACGCCTCCGACGGCGTCGACGATCCCGGCGAAACCGCCGAACCCGATCTCCGCGTAGTGGTCGATGCGCATGCCGGTCTGTTCCTCGAGCGTCCGGGTGAGCAGAGGCGGGCCGCCGAAGGTGTAGGCGGCGTTGAGCTTGTTCTGACCGTAGTCCGGGATGTCGACCAGAAGATCGCGCGGGAGTGAGATGAGCATGGTCCGCCCGCCGTCCCGCGGCGTGTAGACCAGCATCATCGTGTCGGTGCGTTTGCCGCCGGCATCGGATTCCGACCCGGTGGACAGTTGGGCCTGCTGCTCCGGGGTGAGGCCTTCGCGCGAGTCCGTCCCGACCAGCAGCGTGATACTGCCCGGGGTGTTCCCGCCCCGGCCGGGGTAGTCCGGCAGGGCGTCGATCCGCTGGAGCTTGGAGTCCGCCCACAGGACGCTCACCACGCCCAGCGTCAGGATCAGGACGAGCACCAGGCCCAGGATCCGCATCGGCCCGAGGCGGCGTCTACCGGGTGCCCGGCGCGGCCGGCGCGCATCCGCCGGCCCGTACCCTGCCCGCG
>NZ_JAALDV010000341.1:0-2518 GCF_014145045.1 Dietzia sp. DQ12-76 | reverse complement strand
CGGGGGGTTCTGTGTCGGGGAGTTCTGGGCCGGGGTCGCCCGGACCGGCGTCTCCTGCGCGCCCGCAGCCGGAGGGACGACGAGGCCGGAGCCCACCATTCCCACCACGAGAGGGGCCGCCAGGAGGGACGCCCACCGGGTGCGGGGGCTCGCGTGTGCGCTGGGGGTCGCCATGTGAGGTTCTCTTCCTTGCCGCGTCGTCGCCGACCGTCTCGGTGAACGGGCCGCGGAGAGCGACCCGGACAGCTTCTTCCCGGGGCCCTGGTCCGTCGTCCGCCCGCGGGCTCCCCTCCCGCGGCCGAACCCGGTGGTCACGCAAGCGACCGGGGCCCCGCACGAGAATCTACGCACGGGGCCCCGGTGTGACGGGTGAGGACTCGCTGAGCGGAGCCCGATTCGTCGGCTATCCGGTCGTGATCACCACGCGAAGGCGTTCATCACGGGCAGGATCTGCGCCGAACGGGCGGCGATCAGGTCGTCGTTCCAATAGCCCCAGCCGTGGATGCCGGTGGTGCGGTAGTCGAACGTGGCCTGGTTCGGACGGGCGTTGAGGGTGTTCTGGAACGCGATGGTCGATCCGCGCGACAGGCCCTCGAGGATGATGCCATTGAACGTGTTGAACACGGCCTGCAGGCTGGAGGGCTGGTCGTACTGCCCGGGGATGGCGGACCCCGCGGTGATGTACATCGGGATGTCGCGCAGCTTGTCCGCGTTGAGCAGCGGGTCGTTCTGACCCCAGCGCGGCGAGCCCGGCAGGCCCCACATCGCGAACGGGTCACACTTGCACTGGTCGAACATCGCCAGCGGGATCATGGTGTACATGCCCGGTGCGGTGGGGTTCATGTAACCGGAGAACACCGAGACCTGCTTGAACTGGTTGCGGTGCTTGGCCGCGAGCATCGCGGCGGCGGACCCGCCCATGGAGAGCCCGGCGATGGCGTTGTTGTCCGTGCGCACACCGAAGTGGGCGTTCAGGTACCCGGGCAGCTCGCGGGTCAGGAAGGTCTCGTACTTGTACTCGAGCAGGTTTCCGCCCAGGTTGATGGGCCGATCCCAGTCGGAGTAGAAGGAGACCTGGCCGCCGACCGGCATGACCAGGGTGATGTTGTCCTGGAGGAAGATGCGCTGCGCCTGGGCGTCGCGGGTCCACGCGTTCCAGTCGTCCCGCGCACGCAGACCGTCGAGGAGGTACAGGCCGGCGTTGCCGCCGAAGCGGGCGGGCTGGACCTGGACCTTGATGTGGCGGTTCATCGCCGGCGACCAGACCTCGCAGAGCTGGACCCACGAGGCGACCGGATCCCAGCTACAGCCGGGGCGCAGCCAGTTGCGGAACCCGACCGGGTTCTCGTCCCCGGCGGCCGGCCGGAACGCGGGGGCGGCGTTGGGGGCATCGCCCGATCCGGCCGATCCTGCTGATCCGGCGGAACCGAGGCTGGCCGATGAGCCCTGCTCGGTGGCCTGGGCGCCGGCGAGGGCGGGGGCGCCGACGACGAGGCCTGCAGCCGTCGCCAGGGCGGTGAGCCCGGCGGCGAACTTGCGCCGGAGGGTGGTCTGGGACATTCGTGGGTTCCTTTGTTCGTTCCTGGTGCCCTCAGGTCTCCCGGGGCATCGGTGACGTCCATCGGACCGGCCCCACCAGGGGAGGACCGGAACTGCGACATCGTAACTGTCGCTCAATCTGGGACAGGTGTTACAGGTCGGGGACCTGATCGATCTCCTACTGTTATCGATTCGAGATAACAGCTGGGGCCACACTACCGAGTGCCCTGGTACTTCTCCACTTTCTCAGGCATCGGCAACCCGCACCTCTGCACCTCGTACGCAGGGATTCTGTTGATGCGGTACTCGGCGAATGAGAATGCATTAACCAGGTTGGACCAGCGCTTCTCCAGCGTCAAGGGCCCGGTATAGGAGTCGATCAGGGCCTGGGTGGCAGGACACGTGAGTGCCACCTCCGCCTGGTTGACCCAGTTCACGTCGATCCACCGCGGGAAGTTGACGGGATCCTCGATCACCCCGGTGCGCGCGAGCACCCAGTCGTACGGCAGGAACTTGTCGTGCCCGATCCGGCCGTCCTCCATCCGGTCCGTGTGCGCGGCCAGGGGGGAGGCCAACCCCACCGTGTCGTAGACGTCCACGTCGAGCGGGAGGTTCATGCTCGTCATGCCCAGGTTGAGGAACACCACCGTCTTGAGTGGGTCGTCCGGCAGTTCGAAGGGCTCCAGGCCGGGCATCGGGCGGTCGTAGGCCACCACGTCCCACCGGTCCTGGAAGCCCGGAACCGGGAGGAAGACCGCTCCCGTCCGGTTGGTCGAGACGTCCCGCACCAGGGCCCGCATCCGCGGGAAGTCGAGGTAGTCGTCGGCCAGCAGCGGATGTCGGTGGCCGGTGCGCTGGATGTAGTACTGCCGCTCGTCGACGATCCCCGCGGCGGTGATGGTCTCCGGCTCGTCCCGGAACGGGTCCTGGACCACCTCGACGGTCACCGCCCACCCGACGACGACGAGCCAGGCACCGG
>NZ_JAALDV010000340.1:0-1442 GCF_014145045.1 Dietzia sp. DQ12-76 | reverse complement strand
TAAGCCGCTCAGGGAGACCGACCACCCGGAGTCCACGACGTCGCTCTGATCTGACCCCGCCAAGACCGTGCCGCTGCCCTGAACCGGCTCTTATCGCGGGGCTCAGCCGGCGGCCAGGGCGAACCGCCGACCCCGCGGTTGCGGCCCGGTACTGAGGACCAGCTCGTCGGCGCCCGACTCCCGGCCGGCGGGACCGGTGGTCTCCGTGGTGGCGGTGACCTCCTCGGCGCCGGGGATCGCGTCGTCCGCGGTCTGCTCGCCCGTCAGTGTGTCGGCCTCGGAGTCGCCGGGGTGCTCGGCCACCGCGACGATCGTCCCCTCCCGTTCCAGATCGATGAGCGCGGTGCGCGCCGCCCTCGCATATCGCAGGTGCCGCATGGCGGGGGTGTCGGTGGCGGGGCCGGAGGGGTCCACGTCCGCGAGCCGCAGCGGTTCACCGGAGGGGGCCTCGTAGGCCTCACACACCGACTCGACGATCTCGTCGACTCCCAGGCTGTCCCACTCTCCGAGCTTGTCCACGACGATCATGCGGGCACGGTGCAGGGTGCCGGGATCCGGGACGGTGGCGTCATCGATGGCGGAACGGATCTTCTCGGCACGGGGCTCGTCGGCACGGGACTTGTCGGTGGAACTCATGACCCGAGCCTGCCAGTCCCGGCGCCGGGGCGCAGCCGGTCGCGCCCGCGACCGGTGCGCGACGGTGGACGGATGCTCAGGAGGAGAGCTCAGCCATGACGTGGGGGATCTCCGACAACAGCTCTCTGGCCAGAAATCCGGTGGGACCGACCCGCACCGCGAGCCGTTCACCGGCCCTACCGTGGGCGAAGGTGGCCCACGCGGCGGCCTGAGCGGGATCCGCCCCACGAGCGAGCAGCCCGGTGATGACTCCGGCCTTGACGTCACCCGAGCCGGACACTCCGAGCCCGGGGGTGCCCGATTCGTCACGCCAGAGACCGCCCTCTGGTGACGCGATCCACGAGGTGGCCGCCCCGGAGACCACCACTGCCCGGGTGCGCCGGGCGAGGTCTGTGACGCACCGGGGGGTGTCGGCCTCGACGTCGGACTCGGGGACGTCGAGAGTCCTCGCCAGTTCCCGGGTGTTCGGGGTGAGAACACAGCGACCCTCGAGGTGGGCGACGCCGTCCGGGTTCGCGGTCAGGTACGCCAGGGCGAGAGCGTCGAGGACGAGCGTGCAGTCGAGATCGGGGACCACTCGGCGGAGCAGTGCCCCGGCGACCTCGACGTTGCCGAGGCCGGGGCCGAGGACCACGGCGGCACACCCCTGCGCCAGCTCGGCGACCGTCTCCGCGCCGTCCGGCGACAGTTCGCCCGCATCGTCCTCCGGGAGCCCCACCGTCATCGATTCCGGGACCTGCAGGGCCAACCCCGGCGCCACGGAGGATGCCGTCGCGATCTGGAGTTTGCCCGCCCCGGCGCGCAGC
>NZ_JAALDV010000034.1:0-13710 GCF_014145045.1 Dietzia sp. DQ12-76 | reverse complement strand
CCCGGTGGACCGGGCCGCGGACCAGCGCTCCACCCGAGAGCACCACCGCGTCGTCCGCCCAGGCCCAGGCGAGGTCGACATCGTGCGTGGCCATGAGGATCGCCGCCCCCGCGGCACGGAGTGACTCCAGCGCCGCGAGCAGGTCCTCACAGGAGAGCGGGTCGAGCCCGGCCGTCGGTTCGTCGAGCAGCAGGACGCGGGGCCGCATCGCCAGCGCACCCGCCAGGGCCACCCTCTTGCGCTGCCCGAAGGACAGGTGGTGGGGGACGCGGTCGGCGAGGTCGGTGATCGCCAGCGCCGCCAGGGCCTCGTCGACCCGATCGGCCACCTCGGCCCGATCCAATCCGAGGTTCACCGGGCCGAAGGACACGTCGGCCCGCACGGTCGTGGCGAAGATCTGGTCGTCGGGTTCCTGGAGCACCATCTGCACCGACTGCCGCAGGCGGGTGCGGTCGGCGCGGCGGTCACGGACCCGCTCCCCGTCCAGCTCCAGCTCCCCGGCATCGAGGCGGTTCAGGCCCACGAGCAGCCGCATCAGCGTCGTCTTGCCGCTGCCGTTACCACCGAGCAGCGCCAACCTCGCCCCGGCGGGGATCGTCAGGTCGGCGCCGTCGAGCACGGTGTGGGTGTGGTCTCCGAGGGCGTCGAGACGCCGGTAGGAGAAACGGGCGCCGCGCAGCGCGAGGACGGTCACGTGAGGACCCCCAGTATCGAGACGGACGCGAGAACCAGACAGATGACGAGCACGCGGGTGGCCGAGATCGGGTCCGTCTCGGCGAGCACCGCGGTCTCGCCGCGCTCGGCGCGCATGGACATGGCGTCGTCGATCGCCCGTGCCCGCCTGACGGACAGGACGAAGACCGAGGCGAACTGCGTCCCGACAGAGGTGATCGCGGCCCGGGCGGTGCGGTGTCCGAGCCTGAGATCGTGGGACTGCCGCAGCGTGCGGGCGGCGTCGATGAGCAGCCCCATGAGACGGTAGGTGGTGTCGACGACGTGAGCCAGCGGGGCGGGCAGTCCGGCCCGCCGGCCAGCGGCCAGGAGGTCGGCGACGGGCGTGGTGCACGCCAGGGTGATGGTGGCGGCCGTCGCGGCGATCGCCCTGGTCACGGTCCGCAAGGCGGTGTCGACCCCGGCCGGATCCACCACGAGGCGCCACTCCGTCAGGTCTAGGAAGAGCGGACCGGTTCCCAGGACCAGGAACGCGACGGGCGCGAGCAACGCCGCGACATAGATCCTGGCGGGGACGCGGGCCAGCACCAGTGCGCAGAAGCAGCAGACGGCCAGGATCGCCACGTGACCCACTGGTGGCGGCACCAGCAGTGCCGCCACCAGCAGACCGCCGAAGAGCAGCAGCTTCTCGACTACCGGGAGGTCCGACCAGCGGTTGTGGGACGCCGCGAGCTCGAGTGGGTTCACCTGGCGCCCGGTCTGTCAGTGTCCGGTCGAACCCGTGGCCGCCGCCGACGGGGTCGCCCCGCCCGGCACGCTCTCCCGACGCTGCCTGCTGCGTGTCCGCAGGACGCCGAGCCCGTAACCCACGATCCCGCCGCCGATCCCGGCCTGGAGGGCGAACACCCCCGATTCGACCTCCCCCGGCAGCTCGGGCAGAAGCGGCTCGAACCACGGCTCGTAGTCAGGAGAGACCTCGCTGATGGCCCCTTCGGCCTGCCCGTCCGCACCCTCGAACTCACCGCCCGCCCCGGCGCCGTAGACCAGGGACAGCACCGTGATCGCGAACGCGACGGCGACCAGTCCCACCAACACCCACACGCTGACGTGCTTCCTCCCGCTCATCGCACCGTCTCCGTGGCCTCGACCCGATCGGTACGATCCCCGGGATCCGCGACGGTTCCCGCGTCGGCGAGTCGCGCCCTCCGGAAGAAGCCCACCAGGTCGAGCTCGCGGGAGGCGATGCGCAGGAGCACGCTGACGATCACCACGACGATCAGAGCCTCGACGATCGCCAGCGGGATCTGGGTGATCGCGAAGACGGCGAGGAACTCGGCCATCGAGTACCACAGGCCGTGCTCGACGCTCGGGAACGCCAGTGCGAGCTGGGCACTGGTGACGAGATACGTCACCAGGTCGGCGAGGAACGCGGCGACGAAGACCGCGCCGAGCAGTGGTACCGCGACCCGTCGACACAGGACGAAGGCGCCGTAGGCGACCCACGGCCCGGCGACCCCCATGGAGAACACGTTCGCGCCGAGGGTGGTGACGCCCCCGTGCGCGAGCAGCAGCGCCTGGAAGATCAGGACGACGGTGGCGACGAAGGCCATGACCGGGGGCCGGAAGATGATCGTCCCCAGGCCGGTGCCGGTGGGGTGCGAGCTGGACCCCGTCACCGACGGGAGCTTGACGGCCGACATGACGAACGTGAACGCCCCGGCCACGCCGAGCAGGACGCCCGCCTCCGGAGTCCGGCGGACCGTCCTGATGACCTCGCGCGCGCCGTGGATCACGAACGGTGCCGCGACCGCCGTCCATGCCAGGGCGTGCACGGAGGGGAGGAAACCCTCTGCGATATGCATTTGTCTGAGACCTTTCTGCCCGTCACCTCGCGGGCACTCGTGGTGGCAGCCACGGCCGGTCTCCTGGCTCACGGGTTCTCCCGGTCCACCCCAGAAGGGATACACCGGATCGCCGCCGGTCCGCCTTCCCACCCACACGACGCGTGCGAGCAGTGGCACAGAGGACCTGCGACATCAATCCGTTCACAGTGGCGAGGGCCGCCCCGGTCTCACACCGGGTTCCCGAGCACCGCAGCTGAGCAGATCCTAGCCCCCTCCCGGGCGCCGGCTCAGTACCGCACCGACTGGGCGTCCGAGACCAGACACATGCCACCGACGGACTTCAGAAGGGGGCGCAGCGACCGGAGGACCTCGTCGATCCGGTCGGGGTCGACCGCCACGAGCACGAAGGTGTTGTCGAAGGTGGAGAAGGGGTCCCCCCCGCGCTCACCGTGCTGGCCCCGCCCGTAGATCCCCGGGATCACGGTGCGATGGGTCAGGCCCAGCGAATCCAACGCGCCGAGGAACCTCCCGGCGACCCCGGATTCCACCACCAGTTCGATCCGTTTGACGTCTCTCATGGGATCTCCTCGCCTCAGGCGCCCAGGTGCTGGGCGACGGTGTAGTAGAGCGGAATGCCGAGGACGATGTTGAACGGGAACGTCACGGCAAGGGCCATTGTGAAGTACCGGGACGGCCGCGCTTCGGGGATCGCGTAGCGCACCACGGCCGGGACGACGATGTAGGACCCGCTCGCCGCGAGCACGGCGAGCATGGTCAGGTCGCCGACCGGGAGCCCGGCCAGTGCACCCAGGGCCAGCGCCATCGACGCTCCGATCAGGGGCATCACGATGCCGAACCCGATCAGGAACGGGCCCACGTCGCGGACCTCGCGGAGTTGACGGGCGACGAGCAGGCCCATCTCGAGCAGGAAGAAGGCCAGCAGGCCCTTGAACATGTCGTTGACGAACGGGGACATGGACTCGCCGGCGTCGGCCCCCACCATGGTGCCGATCACGAGCGACCCGATCAGCAGCAGGTGCGCGCCGTCGGTGAACGCCTCGTGCAGGATCGCCCGCATCGACAGGGGTGCCCCCGACGCGGGACCGGGGGCTCCGGCCCCCGCGTCGCCCGCCATCTGAGCTGAGCGTTGACGTGACCGGGCCCAGGTGGCGAGAAGCACCGCCATGATGATCGCGGGCGATTCCATCAGCACCAGGGCGACCGTCATGTACCCGCCGGGTTCCTCGCCACGGGCGGTCACGAACTGCGTCGCGGCGATGAACGTCACCGCGCTGACCGACCCGTAGGTGGCGGCGATGGCGGCCGCATCGAACTCGTTCACTCTGCGCCGCAGGACCAGGAAGCCCAGCGCAGGGATCACCAGGGCCAGGAGCAGAGCGATGCCGATCACCGCCGCGGCGCGGCCGGTCAGACCGGTCTCGCGGAGAGCCTGGCCGCCCTTGAACCCGATCGCCATCAGCAGGTAGAGCGACAGGAACTTGGTGACGGGGGCCGGTATCTCCAGATTGGAGCGCACCGCGGCGACGAACAGCCCCAGGAAGAAGAACAGGATCGGCGGGTCCGTGAGGCTGCCGAGAATGCTGAGGTCCACTGCGTGTCTCCTGATCAGTCCGGAGCCCGGTCGCCGCGACGCGGGACGACCGGAACCCCGTGGTGGCGCGCGATCCGCTGCCCCGACGTGGTAACAGGACGAACAATACACGATTTCTATTGCCTGTTTTATGATGGGCTAAATCTGTGTCGTGTGTCACGCGCACCTCTCCCCCAAGGGCCGAGCCTCTCCCGCACCGCGAAGGGACGCCCCCGTGCCGTGCCCACATGCGTACAGGGATTCGCGTAAGGCAACATGGCACTCGGAAGTCGTCGGTGACGGCCGGATGTAGACGGGGTGACGCAGTGGCGGAGTGGACGTTTCTCACCAACCACGCCCACGTCCTGCTGTGCATCGCGCAGGATTCCGAGACGCGACTGCGCGACATCGCCGACGCGGTCGGGATCACCGAGCGGGCCACCCAGCGGATCGTGGCCGAGCTGGAGGAGGCCGGGTACCTCCAGCGCATCCGGGACGGGCGCCGTAACCGCTACAGCCTGAACCGGGACCTGCCGCTGCGCCATCCGCTCGAGCGGGACCACATGGTGGGGGAGATCCTCAGTGTGCTGGGAGCCCCACGGACGCACGCGGCCCACGGGGACGAATGACGCCGCGTCGCGGCGCCGGTTCGGCGGCTCGGGCAGACTGGCCGGATGTTGCTGACGATCACCGCCCGCCGCTCCGAGGCGCTCCCCACGCCGGGTGATCTGGGTTTCCTGCTGCACAAGCACCCCGACAAGGTGCAATCCTTCGGCGTGTACGCGGGCACGGCGCACGTGTTCTACCCCGAGGTCAGCACGGAGTCGTGCACTGCCGCGGTGCTGCTGGAAGTCGAGGCGGTCGCTCTGGTCCGCGGACGATCCGGGCGCGCGGACGCCTTCGCACTGGGTCACTACGTCAACGACCGCCCGTACGTGGCGTCCTCGCTGCTGGCGGTGGCGATGGGAAAGGTGTTCCGGTCAGCGCTCAACGGACAGTGTGTCGGCTACGAGGACCTGGTCGAGGCTCCCCTGGATCTGACGATCTCTCTGCCGACGGTGCCCGGTGAACCCGACCTGGTGCGCCGGTTGTTCGCGCCACTGGGATGGGACATCCAGGCCGAGTCGATCGCGTTCGACGCCACCCGCCCCCAGTGGGGCGCGGCGCCGCTGGTGGGTCTGACGCTGACCGGGTCCGTGCGCCTGACGGACGCCCTCAGTCACCTGTATGTCCTGCTCCCCGTCCTTGATGCGGCCAAGCACTACTGGGTGGGCCAGGACGAGGTCGACAAGCTGTTGCGTGCCGGTGACCGGTGGTTGCCCGGGCACCCGGAGCGGGATCTGGTGACGCACCGCTACCTGGCCGGCCAGCGGGATCTTCGCGAGAGCGCCCTGGCCCGTCTCGCCGAACTGGACGACCGCGCCGCAGAGAGCACCCCGGACGCCGCTGCCTCGGATGCTGCCGCCGCCCCTCGTCCCCTGGTCAGTCTGCGTCACGACGCGGTACTGGAGGTGGTCCGCGACCTGGCGCCGGTGTCGATCGCCGATATGGGCTGTGGTTCAGGCGCCCTACTGGGCGGCCTGCTCAAAGTCCGGGGTGTGGCACGCGTGATCGGCACGGAGGTCTCGGACTTCGCCTTGTCCAAGGCCGCCACGCGGTTGCACGTGGACTCGATGACCGAACGCCAGGCTGACCGCCTATCCCTCCTACGCTCCTCACTGATGTACGAGGACGAGCGACTGGCCGATCTCGACATGGCGATCCTGATGGAGGTGATCGAGCACGTCGATCCCGACCGTCTGCCGGCTGTAGTGCGCAACGTGTTCGGCGCGATGCATCCCCGGCACGTGGTGATCACCACGCCCAACGTCGAGTACAACGTTCACTACCCGGCGCTGGCCACAGGAGGCTTCCGGCACCCTGACCATCGGTTCGAGTGGACGCGGGAGCAGTTCCAGTCCTGGGCCCACACCGTGGCTGGCGCCCACGGTTACCAGGTGGAATTCCGTCCCGTGGGCGAGCCCGACGGGCAGGTCGGGCCGCCGACCCAGATGGCCGTGTTCAGCCAGTCCGCCCCAGTGGAGGTGTCCGCATGAGTGAGCTGTCCATCCCGGAACTGTCCCTGGTCCTGCTCATCGGCGCCAGCGGCTCCGGCAAATCGACCTTCGCGGCGACTCACTTCGCCCCGACAGAGGTGATCTCCAGCGACGACTGCCGGGCGATGGTCTGCGACGACCCCAATGCCCAGGACGCCACCGTGGATGGATTCGCGGTGCTGGAGTTCATCGCCGGCAAGCGCCTGGCACGCGGGCTGCTGACTGTGATCGACGCGACCAACGTGCAACCGGCGGCCCGTAAGTCCCTGCTGGCCCTGGCCAAGGAGCACGACGTGTTGGCCACCGCCATCGTGCTCGACCTGCCCACCTCGGTGGCAGTGGAGCGCAACGCGGCCCGGGCGGATCGCGAATTCGGCGCCCGGGTGATCAAGCGCCAGCAGGAGCAGCTGCGCCGCTCGATGCGCGGGCTGAAGAAGGAGGGGTTCCGCTCCATCCACGTGCTGGATTCGGAACAGGTGGTGGCCGAGGCGACGATTGTGCGGACCCGGTTGTTCAACGACCGCCGCGACGACCACGGCCCGTTCGATGTGATCGGAGATGTCCACGGGTGCCGCGCCGAGCTGGAGGAGTTGCTCGAGTCGCTGGGTTACGCCCTGGAGAGGGACCAGGCAGGCCGGGCGGTCGACGCGCACCACCCTGAGTCGCGGCGCGTGGTGTTGGTGGGTGACCTGGTCGACCGAGGCCCCGACTCTCCGGGAGTGCTGAGGCTGGCGATGGGTATGGTTGAGTCCGGCAACGCCCTGTGCGTCTCGGGTAACCACGAAGCCAAGCTGGCCAAGGCGCTGGGGCGGGGGACGGTCAAGGCCACCCATGGTCTGCAACAGACCCTCGACCAGTTGGCGGCAGAAGACGGCTCGTTCGTCGCCAGGACACGCGCGTTCTGTGACGGCCTCGTGGCGCACTACGTTCTGGACGACGGCAACCTCGTCGTGGCACACGCCGGCCTGAAGGAGAAGTACCACGGTCGCGCATCCGGGCGGGTACGTGCTTTTGCCCTGTATGGAGACACCAGCGGCGAGACCGATGAGTTCGGCCTGCCCGTCCGGTATCCGTGGGCCGAGGAGTACCGCGGGTCGGCGACAGTGCTGTACGGGCACACCCCCGTCACCGAGACCGAGTGGGTCAACAACACGATGTGCCTGGACACCGGGTGCGTGTTCGGCGGGTCCCTGACGGCGCTGCGCTACCCGGAACGCCAGACTGTCTCAGTGCCCGCCCAGGACACCTACTACGAGCCGATCCGGCCCCCGGCGCCGCCCGAGCGGGATCCCGCGACCCTGAAGCTGACCGACGTGCTGGGACCCCGGGTGATCGAGACCCGCTACATGGGACGGGTGTCAATGCGTGACGAGAACGCGGCCGGGGCTCTGGAGGTGATGAGCCGCTTCGCCGTCGACCCGGAGCAGCTCATCTACCTCCCACCAACCATGTCGCCTGTCGACAGCTCCCCACGCGACGACCTCCTCGAACACCCCGATCAGGCATTCGACCACTTCGCCGCGCAGGGTGTCGACCGGGTGATCTGCGAGGAGAAGCACATGGGTTCCCGCGCCGTCGTGCGCGTCACCAACCAGGGCGGCGGGGTCGTTCATTCCCGCACCGGTCGTGCGTTCCTTCCGGACGATCAGCAGTCGGTCGTCCTGCAACGGATCGCTCGCGCGGCCACAGTCGCCGGGGTGTGGGAAGACCTGGGCGCCACCTGGCTGCTGCTCGATACCGAGATCCTGCCGTGGACACTCAAAGCCGAACCGATGATCCGTGACCAGTACGCCGCCGTGGGTGCCGCCGCCACCACCGCCCTCCCCGCCGCTATCCACGCGCTCGACGCCGCCGCCCACCGCGGCATCGACGTGGGGACCCTGCTGGACCGGACGCGCTCCCGGGCGGACAATGCCGAGAGGTTCGTCGAGGCTTACCGGCGCTACATCCGACCGGTCGAGGGCGACCTCGGCCTGCAGATCGCGCCGTTCCAGCTCGTGGCCAGCGACGCCGATACCTACGAGACCCGGGACCATCACTGGCACCTCGCTCTGGCGGACCGGCTCGTCGCCGCCGACCCGGAGCTGTTCCGTACCACCCGGCGCCTCGACATCGATCTGGCCGACGACCGTTCGCGTGCTGCGGGGTCGGCGTGGTGGGACGATCTCACCTCAACCGGCGGTGAGGGCATGGTCGTCAAGCCACTGGCCAACCTCACCCGAGGAAAGAAGGGCCTGGTCCAACCCGGACTCAAGGTCCGCGGACGTGAGTACCTGCGCATCATCTACGGCGCCGACTACACCACCCCGGCGACGCTGGTTGGCCTCAAGAATCGATCGCTCGGCCAGAAGCGCTCCATGGCGCTGCGGGAGTACGCGCTCGGCCTCGAAGGGGCACGCCGGGCCGCGGCCGGTGAACCGATCTGGCGTGTTCACCAGTGCGTCTTCGGCGTCCTGGCCATGGAATCCGAACCCGTGGACCCGCGGCTGTGACCAGACGTCTGCTCTCCGATCTCATCGGACCGGAGTAGTCGGGCGCGCAGGCCGCCGACCGACGAGAGTCGACCGTGAAGGGAGCGGCCATGATCGAGATTCTCAACCGCCTCGTCGACGAGATCGAAGGACGCCTCGGTGAGGAGTTCGACGTCGACGCGATCGCCGGCGAGATGGGGACGACCGGGTATCACGCCCGTCGGATGTTCTCGTCCCTCGCGGGGATGCCGGTGTCCGAGTACGTCCGTCGTCGACGCATGACCGTTGCCGCGTCCGACGTGATCGGCGACGAGGACCTGTTGACGATCGCCGTGCGGTACGGGTACGGCTCGACCGAGGCCTTCGGTCGAGCGTTCCGTGCCGTCCACGGCGTGAGCCATGGAGACGTTCGACGTGATGGCGGCCCCCTTCGCAGCCAACCGCAGCTCAGGTTCCGCCTGACCGTCGAAGGGAGTCATCCCATGGATGCCCGAATCCTCACTCACCACGAATTCCGCCTGATCGGCCACGCCGCCCGGGTGCCGTTGAACCATGAAGGCGTCAACGCGCACATCGA
This sequence comes from Dietzia sp. DQ12-76, assembly GCF_014145045.1. NCBI lineage: Bacteria > Bacillati > Actinomycetota > Actinomycetes > Mycobacteriales > Dietziaceae > Dietzia > Dietzia sp. DQ12-76. Next base: position 4,459 of record NZ_JAALDV010000034.1, on the reverse strand, counting down.
GCGCCACATCGCTTCTCTGCCCGCTTCCGAGCACGACCGCCTTAAGCTCCTCAGCGGCACCGAGCCCTCGGGACTGTTGCAGGTCAGCGCCGACGTCGACCCGGGCTACGAGGAGGGCAGCGAACTGACTTACCTCCACGGCGTGGCGGTCGCCGTCGGTGCCGACGTTCCCGACGATCTCGACGTGATCGACGTGCCCGCAGGGGCGTGGGTGGTCTTCCGAACCTCCGGGCCGCATCCAGCGGCCCTGCAGGAGGCGTACGCGGCGTCCGCGACAGAGTGGTTCCCCTCCAATCCGTGGAGGTTGCGCCCCGGACCGTCGATCGTGTCGGTACTCGACCGCGCTCCGGACTTCAGTTCGGCGACCTGCGAACTCTGGTTCCCGGTCGAGCGCGCCTGACCCTGGTGCGGGCGGCCGCAGAGCGCTCACTCTCCCGACGGTATCCGTTGACCCGCCTGATACTGCTCGAGCTGGCCGGCGATGGTCGCGCGGAGCCACCGGGCGAAACGCTCGTCGGTCCATCCCCGCTCCCGGACGAAATACCTGTGCGTGTCGGGCCCGGTCAGGTGGCCGAGCACGTCGGCGAACTCAGACACCCGGTCCTGGGGAAGTAACCCGCGTCCGACGAACCACCCACTGCCCAGGTGGAGGTCCTCTATCCGCCGTGTCTCGCTCCGACGGACCGCCTCGGCGATCTCGGGATCGGAGTCGCTGGCCAGGATGGCCGCATGCCACAAGTCGATGATCCGACCGTTGGCGGCGACGATGAAGTCCACGTAGCGACCCAACGCGCGCTCGGTGTCGGGGTCGGCCATGATCGCCTGGAACTCCGGCCGGGCGAGTATCGAGACGGCTCCCTCCTCCCCGGAGAACCCCCGCTCGAGAATCGCCATCATCAACGACGCCTTGGACCCGGCCTGGTACACCGACTGCACCGAGACACCGGCGCGACGGGCGACCTCCCGGAGAGTGGTCCGGGAATAACCGTGTCGCACGAACAGCGACTCGGCGGCGTCCAGGATTCGCCCGCGGGTCAGTGCGGCGGTCTGGGCCCGACGGCTCATCTCGTACTTGCGCGAACTCATGGATCGGCCCCTGTCTCGGACTTCATCTCACCAGTCTCGTTCATGGCCTTCCCAAAGATTGGATGTAGCGCTACTCTACTCAAATCTTCTCGCATCCACGCGGCGGAGACTGCATGCGAAGGAGCGACGATGGCAGCACAGGGCCTCATCGTTGTGTGCGCTACCCCCATGGGTGGCCACGTCGGGCCCCTCACGGCCGTCGGCGGGCACCTGGTCTCCCAGGGGTGGCGGGTGGTGATGATCACCGGGTCCCGGTTCGCCCACCAGGTCACCGCCGCCGGCCTCGAGCACGTCGCCCTGTCCGGGGTGGCGGACTTCGACGAGAAGGACCCGTCGACCTTCACCCCCCACCTCGACAGGTATCGAGGCCTGAGGCTGTCGAGGTACCAGGTGGAGCAGACGTTCATCCAGCCCATCACCGCACAGGCGGCGACGCTGGCGCAGGTGCTCGCCGAGAACGAGGTCTCTGCTGTCCTCACCGACGGCACCTTCGCAGGGACACTCCCCCTGATCTCCCGCGACCCCGGCTCCAGACCTCCGGTCATCGGACTCGGGGTGATGCCGCTCGCACAGACCAGTTGCGACGTGGCGCCCACCAACAGCGGACTACCGCATATGGCCGGACCACTCGGCAGACTGCGCAACCGCCTGGCCCACCGGATGGTCCGCCATGTGCTCTTCCGTGCCACCCAGCGACTCGCGCGCCACCGCATAGAGCAGGCCGGAGGGAGACTGGAGGGGTTCGTTCTGGACTTCTCCGCACAGTGCGACAGGTTTCTCCAGTTGGGGCCGGCCGAGTTCGAGTACGCGCGCCGCGATCTGGCGCCCACTACCGCGTTCGCCGGCCCGGTCACCGCCCGGCGGAGCCGGCCGATCCCCCAGCCCACGTGGTGGGCCGAGATGCTCGCCGACCCGCGACCGGTCGTCCACGTCACGCAGGGCACCCTCGACAACCACGACCTCACCCAACTAATCGAGCCCGCGCTCGAGGCCCTTGCGGATTCGCCGGTCCAGATCGTCGTCACCACAGGCGGCGCCCCCGCCGACGAGCTCGTCCGGATCGCGCCCGAGAACGCCCGGATCGCCGAATACCTCGACTACGAGGAGCTCCTGCCGCGGACCTGGATCATGGTCACCAACGGAGGTTTCGGCGGCGTCATGACCGCACTCCGGCACGGCGTGCCGCTGGTCGTGGCACCTGGAGGCGAGGACAAGCCGGAGGTGGCCGCGAGAGTCGGCCACTTCCGGGTCGGGATCAACCTGAAAGCCCGCCGTCCCGCGCCACGGGCCCTCCGGGACGCCGTCGACGCAGTCCTCTCCGACACCACCTTCGCCGACTCCGCGTCCGCCATGCGCGATGCCATCGCCACCTACGACCCGTTCGCGGTGATCGACACCGAACTCCGACACCTCATCCAGCAGCCCCCGACCGACCCACCCGCCCACGCGATATCCGCCCCGGACACCGACGCACCAGACACCGCCGCACCAGACACCGAGGAGAACCTGACATGAGCGACACCCGCGCAGTGATCGACCAGCACATCACCGCCTTCAATGACCGCACCCCCGACGCCGAACCGTGGGCCGACGCGGCCGAGATGGTCACCCCCGGCGGAACCTTCACGGGACGCGAGGGCGTCCTGGGATTCCTGGCCGTCTTCCAGCAGGCGTTCTCCGACGGCACCCTGCGCATCCATTCAGCGGTCATCGACGGCGGCGACGCCTCCGTCGAGGGCAGCTTCGAGGGAACTCACGACGGCATCCTCCAGAGCCCCGCGGGACCTGTCGAGGCCACCGGGAGGCCAGTCACCTTCCGGTGGAGCGCCACCTACCGCGTCGAGGGCGACCGGCTCATGTCCGAGCACCTCTACTTCGACCAGTTCGACTTCCTCGGACAACTCGGCCTCCTGCCGGGTTGATTCCCAGCCGCGGCGACGGGCCGGCCGTCGACCCGGCGACCGTCTGGCCCGGAGAGGTACCCGACTGCCCACCCCGGCACGGCGGGGGTACACCTTCACCGGGTGGTACACCTCTCCGGACTCCGATACCCTCATCGACCCCCGTTCTCCCCTCACCGCCGACATCACGGCCCACGCAGGGTGGCGAGCCGTCGAGACCCCAGCTAGTCCCTCCACCCCGGTTTGGACCTCTCTCGCCGGAGGCGGTCTCGGTGACTACCTCCCACTGGCCCTCCAGCCGAACTGATCTCCTACCGCCACGACCCTGCACCGGAAGGCCACCGAGATGAACCGCACCCCCCGCCGCACCGGGCGGCGTCTACCCGCCGTCCTCGGCGCAGCCATGGCCCTCGGCTTGGTGACCGCGACGGCCCACGCCGACCCTGCCCGCAGCATCTCGGCCACCGCGGAGCCCACGCCCGGCAGCGACACCGTCACCCTGCGCCTGGTCTCGAACTTCGTCGAGCCCTTTGCCTGCTTCTACTCCATCAACCCCGCTGGCGAGTCGGCACCGTCAAACCTGTGGACGGACAACCCCTCCGCCATCGTGCCAGCCGCGTACAGCGCCCCGTGGAATCTCTCGGAGGTCACCTACACTCACCACCTCTCCGACGGCGAGTACTCGGTGTACTGGCAGTGCTACGGCAACGGCGCGACGAACATCGCGCGTTTCGGCAACGTCGCCAGCCCCCTGACCCCGGCGCCTACCGCGGAACCACTGACCTTCTCGATCGACACCAGCCCCCCACCACCGGCCGACCCGGAGTGCCAGGGCAGCGCCTGCCTCCTCCCCCTGATCGGCGAGCTTCTCGACGCTCTACCCCGAGATCCCGCGGTGCCGGGCGCGGCAGGGTCGGTCGGCTGACCGCGCATCGGCTCACCGGCCCGGGCCGGACCACGCCTGTGCGGTCTGCTCGATCACAGTCCGCCACGGGGTCGGGGAGACGCCGAAAGTGTTGGTGGTCTCCGACCCGTCGGCGACGAAAGGGCCGTCGAACTGGTACAACACACTATTGACCTCGCGCAGCAGTGGGACGACCATCCCCCCGGCGCGGAGGACCGGCCGCGGCACACGGCGCACCCGCGGTGGGGCCGCCCCAGCCGCCTCGGCAAGGTCGTTCAGGACCTCCCGAACGGTTCTGGGCGCGTTCGACGGAACGATCCACGCAGACCCCCAGGCCCGCTCGTCCCGGCCCAGCGCCTCGAGGGTGGCGGCCACGTCCTCGATCGCGGTCCATGTGTGAGGGTGGTCGGGGTCGGCGAACACGGCTGCGGTCTTCCCGGCCAGAGTCGCCCGGCCGTAGCGGGCGATCAGGCCGCTCTCCGCAGGGACGGAGGGGCCGATGTAGTCCGAGGACCGGGCCTCTGCCGTGCGCACCCGCCCCGCTCGGTGCGCGGCCAGGGCGTCCTCC
>NZ_JAALDV010000339.1:0-5930 GCF_014145045.1 Dietzia sp. DQ12-76 | reverse complement strand
GTCCTAGGCCGCTAGACGACGGGGGCCGAGTACGCGTCAACTGTAGCGACACCAGCGGCCGACCACAAAATCGCGACACCAACGCGCGTGCACCGAGTACACATATGCACTCGGTGCATTTTCTGTGTAGGCTGCTCCGGTGACCTCCCCCCCAGATCAGGACTCCCTCCGCGAGAGGAAACGTCGCGCCACGCTGCTGGCCATAGAGGACGCCGCGACCTCCCTCGTCCTGGAGCGCGGGTACGACTGCGTGACGGTGGACCAGATCTGCGCCGCGGCCCACGTCTCCAAGCGCACGTTCTTCAACTACGTCCCGTCGAAGGAGGCCGCCGTCATCGGTTCACCTCCCCGTGACGTCCCCCCGGCACGGCGCCGAGAGTTCCTCGACGCCGCCGACCCGGACGTGCCCGGGGCACTCCTCCGACTGTTCCTCGCGGCTTTCGCCGACGCGCGAATCGGGGACGACGCCCAGACGGCGAGACTCGCCCACCGTCGAGGCGCGATCTTCCGGGCGGAACCGGACCTCGGCGTGGCCCGCGTGACCGCGTCCTCACGCTTCCAACTCCGCCTGGTGGACCTGGTGACCGAGCACTTCGAGCGTCAGCCGGGTCTCCGCCGCCTCGAGGGGGTCGCAGCGGAGGCCGAAGCGCGCGCCTGCGTCGCCCTCGTGGCCGCCTCGGCCAACCTGGGCCTGTCGAGCTGGCTGACGCGGCGGGCCTCGACCTTCGACGATCTCGACTCCGAGTGCGCCCTCGCCCTGCGACAGCTCGCCCTCCTCGTCAGTTCCCCCACCGACACGGCGTCGGCGCAGACGACCTCTTCCGAGAAGACGGGATCCACGTCATGAGCGATACCAGCACCCTCGCGACGGCCGGTCACGAGACCGCCGAGCGCGCGCCGTCCCACAACGTGCCGCTGGTGTTCACCTCGCTCCTGCTCGGGATGCTCATCGTGTCCCTGGGGCAGATGATCTTCGCGACCGCGCTCCCCACGATCGTCGCGGACCTCGGCGGGGTCGACAAGATGAGCTGGGTCATCACCGTCTATCTCCTCACCATGACCATCGGCCTGCCCGTGTACGGCAAGCTCGGCGACCAGATCGGACGCAAACCGCTCTTCGTCGCGGCGATCCTGCTGTTCCTCGGCGGGTCCGTACTCGGAGCCCTGTCGTGGAGCATCGACGTCCTCATCGTCTCCCGCGCCATCCAGGGCCTGGGGGGCGGAGGTCTGATGGTGCTGTCCCAGGCCATCGTCGCCGACGTCGTCCCCGCCCGTCAGAGAGGCCGGTACATGGGAGTGATGGGGGCCGTGTTCGGGCTCTCGTCGATCCTCGGTCCGCTCCTGGGCGGGTTCTTCACAGAGGGCCCGGGCTGGCGCTGGGCACTGTGGTTCAACCTGCCGATCTGCCTGCTCACACTCGCGGTCGCGGTTCTCTACCTGAGACTGCCCGCTCGCGGCACCGGTCGGAGGACCGACTGGCCGGGGACCGTGCTAATGGTCACGGGCACCACGGCGCTCATCCTCGTCTGCTCGTGGGCCGGCAACCGCTACTCCTGGACCGACCCGGTCATCCTCGGCCTCGCCGCCCTCTTCCTGGTCTGCGCAGCCGCGTTCGTCCGGGTCGAACTGCGGTCACCACACCCCCTGATCCCCATGACCCTGTTCGCCGAGCGCAACTTCGCGCTCTCCACCGCCGCCGGGCTCATCATCGGTATCGCCATGTTCGGGACCATCACCTACCTTCCCACCTACATCCAGATGGTCCACGGACTCGGACCCACCCACGCCGGCCTCATGATGACCCCGATGATGGCGGGGATGATGGGCACCTCCATCATCGTGGGCAACATCGTGAGCCGCACCGGCCGGTACAAGTGGTATCCCGTCGCGGGCAGCATCATCATGGCCGTGGGACTGTTTCTCATCAGCTCGCTCGAGGAGACGGACACCCTGCTCCACCTCGGGGTCGTGCTCTTCGTCTTCGGTTTCGGTCTCGGCCTGTGCATGCAGCTGCTCGTGCTGATCGTCCAGAACTCGTTCCCCGTGTCGATGGTCGGCACCGCCACGGCGTCCAACAACTTCTTCCGCCAGATCGGCGGAACCCTGGGATCGGCCATCGTGGGGTCGCTCTTCGTCAGTCGTCTTTCCGATCTCATGGGAGTTCGCATCCCGGCCGCGGCGGCGGCGATGGGACCGGAAGGGGCCGAGATGGCCACGTCGTTCTCGAACGGCTCCGGAGCGGCCAACTCGATGAGTCCCGAGATCCTCGCCGGACTGCCCGGGCCGCTCCACGACGCGATCGTGGGTTCCTACAACGACGCCCTGGTGCCGATCTTCCTCATCGTGGTCCCCCTGCTGGTGGTCGCCACCGGGTTGCTGCTGTTCATCCGCGAGGACCCGCTCAAGGAGACCGTCGACTAGCCTCGCCCAGGCACGACCAGGACCACCCGCTCAGCCCTCACGGTGACGGTGGTCCGGGGTGAGAACACCGACACGCGATCCACATCCGCCGCAACCACGCCGTTACACGACGGCGATAGTTTTCCCGGCGTGCAGACTCCCCGAGAGACCGTCCTGCGATTCCTCGCCGCCCCGACCGACGTGGGCGCCGGGAACCAGGTTCACACAGGCCGCATCCTCGAGTGGATCGACAAGGCCGCGTACGCCCAGGCCGCGGTCTGGTCGGGTGGCTATGCCGTCACCGCCTACGTGGGCAACGTCCGCTTCTCGCGGCCGATCGAGGCCGGGCAGCTCGTCGAGGTGTCAGCGCGCCTCATCCACACCGGGTCGAGTTCGATGCACATCCAGTGTGATGTCCGGGCCTGCGATCCCGTCGCGCTCGAGTACCGCCACTGCGCCGAGTGTCTCGTCGTCTTCATCGCCATGCGTGAGGGCAGACCCACCCCCGTGCCGTCCTGGCGACCCGCCTCCCGGTTGGAGGTACACGAGTCGGAAGAAGCGGTGATGCGTATCGCGCTGCGCAAGGACATCGAGGACGCCATGGCGCAGCAGGACTACACCGCCGAGGGGACCGCACCCCGGTCGACCCTGCGGTTCCTCGCGGCACCCGCTGACGTGAACTGGGGTGGCAACGTCCACGGTGGGCGGATCATGTCGTGGATCGACGACGCCGCGAACCTCTGCGCGACCCACTGGTCGGGCACCCCGTGCACCTCCGTGTACGCGGGCGGCGTGCGGTTCTACCACCCGGTGAGCATCGGTCACGTCGTCGAGGTCGAGGCCCGGCTCCTGCACACCGGTCACGAGACCATGCACGTGTCCGTTCACGTCCGGTCCGGTGAGCCCACATCGCCGGACCGGGTCCTGACCACCCACTGTCTGGCGGTGTGCGCGGCGCTGGGTCCGGATCTCACACCCACCCCGGTGCCGCACTGGACCCCGAAGAGCGCGGAGGACCACGCTCTCGACGCGCACGCGCGACACCTCATCCGGCTGCGGGGACGGGGCCGGGTCGTCGGGGTCGCGTGAGCGAGGGCCACCGCAGACGACGCGCGAGAGGCCCTGACGAGGAGAACACCCGGAGCATGTCACTCCGGGTGTTCTCGTGTGTACCCCCGATGGGATTCGAACCCACGCTACCGCCGTGAGAGGGCGGCGTCCTAGGCCGCTAGACGACGGGGGCTCAGGACGCGGTTCCGCTGAGGGAACCACTGCAGTGAGCGCTGTGCGCGCTCAGCTGGCCTACCAGGACTCGAACCTAGAACGACGGTACCAGAAACCGCTGTGTTGCCAATTACACCATAGGCCACTGTATTCACTTGTCCGCCCGTGCGGGGCGACCTCGAAGAGACTATCAAAGCACCGAGGGTGAATAGCAAATCGCCTGGTCAGTCGGCGATCGGCGCGGCCCGGAGCCGGGCCAGGGTCAGCTCCCGACCCAGCAGCTCCAACGATTCGAACAGGGGCGGCGAGATGTGCGAGCCGGTCACCGCGACCCGGATCGGGCCATAGGCCTTGCGTGGCTTGATCCCGAGGCCGTCCACCAGTGCACCGGAGAGCGCCGCCTCGATCGCGGGGGTGGTCCACTCCGGTAGCGCGTCCAGCGCGCGCACGGCCGCGTCCACGACCTCGCGGGAGTCGGCCTTGAGGTTCTTGGCGGCGGATCCGGGATCGACGACGAACTCCGCCTCGTCCACCACGAGGAAGCGGATCAGGTCCCACGCGTCGGACAGGACGACGATGCGGGTCTGGAGCAGGTCGGCCACGACCGCCCACCGGTCTCCGTCCAGCTCGGGCGGCAGCGTCAGGCCGTCCTCGGACGGGTGCGCCTCGAGGAAGTCCCGCAGCCGTTGCGCGAACACCTCCGGGGGAAGCCGTCGGATGTGCTCGGCGTTGATCGCGTCCGCTTTCTTCTGGTCGAAGCGGGCGGGGTTGGCGTTGACCTGACGTACGTCGAAGGCCTCCACCATCTCCTGGAGGGAGAACACATCGCGGTCGTCCGACAGTCCCCACCCCAGGAGCGCCAGGTAGTTGAGCAGCCCCTCGGGCAACATCCCTCTGTCACGGTGCAGGAACAGGTCCGACTGCGGATCCCGCTTGGACAGCTTCTTGTTCCCCTCGCCCATGACGAACGGCAGGTGCCCGAACTCGGGGACACGCTCGGCCACCCCGATCCGCGTCAGCGCGCGGTAGAGCGCGATCTGCCGGGGGGTGGAGCTGAGCAGGTCCTCGCCCCGGAGCACGTGGGTGATCTGCATGAGCGCGTCGTCCACCGGGTTCACCAGGGTGTAGAGGGGGACCCCGTTTGCGCGGGTCAGCGCGAAGTCCGGAACGGAGCCGGCCTTGAAGACGGTCTCACCGCGGACGAGATCGTCCCACCCCAGGTCCTCGTCCGGCATCCGGAGCCGGATCACCGCGCCACGCCCCTCATCCCGGTAGGCCTGCTTCTGCTCCTCCGTCAGATCGCGGTCGTACCCGTCGTACCCGAGCTTGGGATCACGCCCGGCCGCGCGGTGGCGGGCCTCGACCTCCTCGGCCGTCGAGAAGGACTCGTAGGCCTCTCCGGCGTCGACGAGCCTGCGCACCACCTCGAGGTGCTGGTCGCGTCGCTCGGACTGGCGGTAGGGGGCGTACGGTCCGCCCACCTCCGGCCCCTCGTCCCAGTCCAGTCCGAGCCACCGGAGCGCGTCGAGCAACGCCCGGTACGACTCCTCCGAGTCGCGTGCGGCATCGGTGTCCTCGATGCGGAAGACGAAGGTGCCGCCCGTGTGCCGGGCGTGGGCCCAGTTGAACAGCGCCGTCCTGACCAGTCCCACGTGGGGTGTGCCGGTGGGCGACGGGCAGAAGCGGACACGGACGTCTTGTGCTGTCATGGTCACCATCCTAGAGACGGTCCCGGCTCGCACCCCCGCGCAGGACCGGCCTAGGATCGGCCGGGTACCCGTGGTGCGCCCTTCGCGCGCGATCACACCCGGTCGGAGTCAAGGAGGCGAGCCGTGGCGTCAGGGCTCCACCCCGACGCCGCGAGGCCTGTCACCGCTCCGGACTTCCTCCTGTCCCGCCCCACGGGCTCACTGCGCACCCAGGGATCCCTCCGTTCCTTCACTGATCCGGCAGACGCGGCGCTGGCCCTGAGATCCGGGGACTGCGGCCTGGTGGCGGGCGCCATGGGGTTCGAACCCGATGCGCGGGCGGCGTTGGTGGAACCCGACATCGTGGTCCGGACCGACGGCCCCCTCGAGCCCCCCGCCTACTTCCGATCGATCCGCACCCGGGCCCGCGTCGCCGAGGAGATCCCCTCCACGGAGGTCCACCGGCACCGCGTGGCCACCGCGATCGCCGGGATCCGCGCCGGCGGCCTGTCCAAGGTGGTGCTCGCCCGCGCGGTCCGGTTGGTCGCGCAGGACCCGATAGACCCCCACGCGGTGTGCGCGGCGCTCATCGATTCGAGCCCGTCGGCCGACGGATTC
>NZ_JAALDV010000338.1:0-1104 GCF_014145045.1 Dietzia sp. DQ12-76 | reverse complement strand
ACGGGCGGGGTCGCGCCGACGGGCGGAGTCGTGTGGACCGGAGGGGGCGTCTGACGTGGCAGGGGTTCCCTCGGGGGTGCCGCGGTGGCGGTCCCACCCGCCTCCGTGAACGAGAAGCCGGTCCCCGCCTGGTAGTTGCCCGAGCGCTCCTCGCGGGTGAGTTCCCTGCGCTCCTCGGGCCTGCTCAGGGAGATCTGTCGCCTCTTGCGCAGCTGCAGGCCCACGACCAGTGCCAGGAGGGCGAGCAACAGGACGGCGACGACGGCGATGACGATCCAGGTGGTGTTCACGGTGCCCAGTATGGACGACGCCCCCCGTCCTCATCCCGGCCCCGGGTGTCGAGGGCGGCCCTAGACTGGCGCGCGTTCCCGTAAGGAGGTGTCCGCGCGTGACCGAGGTCGCTGCTCCGCACGAGCCGGCCGGGGCCCGGAGACCACACCTCCGGCGCGCCCACGCCGTCCCCACCTGGGCGGCGAAGACTGTCCTAGCCGTGACGGGTCTGATCTTCACCTCGTTCGTCGTCGTGCACATGATCGGCAACCTCAAGGTCTTCGGCGGCGCGGCCGGATTCGACGGGTACGCCGAGTGGTTGCGGACCCTGCTCTACCCGCTGGTCCCCCACGAGGGCGTGTTGTGGGGCCTGAGAGTGGTGCTGGTGCTGAGCCTGGTGGCGCACATCGGGTGTTCCGTGTTGCTCGTGCGTCGCTCGCGGGCGGCGGCGGGCCCCCGTCGTCGTCGCGCCGGCCTGACCCCGACCTCCTTCGGCGCCCGGACCATGATGCTGACCGGTGTGGTGCTGCTGCTGTTCGTGGTCTTCCATGTCCTGGACATGACCACCGGCACGCCTCCTGCGGCCAGTGACTCGTTCGTCCCCGGGTCGCCGTACGCCAACCTCGTGGCCAGCTTCGCCAGGCCCTGGGTGGCGGCGTTCTACGGGATCACCATGGCTCTGCTCGCGGTGCACGTGGCGCACGGCGTGCGGACGGCGGCGGGGGACCTCGGCGTGACGGGGGTCCGGAGTCGCGCGGCGGTGACGGTCGTCGGTGGGGTCGCCGCTGTCGCCGTCCTGGTGGGCAACGCCATGATCCCGATCGCCGTCCAGGC
>NZ_JAALDV010000337.1:0-1221 GCF_014145045.1 Dietzia sp. DQ12-76 | reverse complement strand
GGTGCCGGGGTCGGCGCCGGGGCGGGCGGGGTGGCGGCCCGCGGCTCCTCGACGCGGCCGGCACCCGAACCGCTAGCGGAGTCAGCGGAGGCCTTGTCGGACTTCTCCGCCGCCTTCCGGGCCTTCTCGAGGTCCTTGGTCAACTCGTCGACACGCTGACGGAGGTCGTCGTTGTCCTCCACGAGGGTTCCGAGCTCCTCCTCTACCAGGTCGAGGAACTGGTCGACCTCGTCCTCGTTGTAGCCCCGTTTACCGATCGGCGGCTTTGAGAACGCGACGTTGTGCACATCGGCTGGAGTCAAGCGCATGGGATACCCCTCGTGGTCGTCTCGGGTGCCGGTCCGGCGTTCTCGAACCGGACCCACGACTTCATTACTACCTTAACGCGTGCCAATCTAGTCACATTCGGCCCGCGCGTCACCTGCGGCCCGGGTGACCGCATCACTTGTGTCCCGCCACGCCCCTCACGCGACGCTGGTGATCATGATCCGCAGGACCAGCTGGATCACGATGATGATGACGAAGAGCACCAACACCGACAGGTCGAGGGAGACCTGCCCGATCCGGACCGGCTTGATGACCTTGCGCAGCGCCTTGACCGGAGGATCGGTGATGGTGAACAGCCACTCCAGAACCACCGCCAGGACACCGCGGGGGCTCCAGCCACGGGAGAACGACGCGATCATCTCCACGACGATCCTGGCGAGGAGCAGATACCAGAAGACCTGGGTGATGATGTAAAGGACCAGCAGGATTTCACGCACGGGACAAGACTACTGGCAGCGATCGACGCCGCGCCGCGGGCACCCGGTCAGACGGGGTGGCCGCCCGGGATCAGCGACGGAACGCGCCGTTGACCGCGTCCCGGACCTCGGCTTCGGTGAGATCCATTCCGGCGGGCTGCAGCAGGAAGGTGCGCTCGCGATCGGTGACCTTCTCCATGCGGCCGTCGAGACCGAAGACCAGGCCGGCGGCGAAGTCGACCATGCGGCGCGCGTCCCCGGAGGCCATCGTGGACAGATCCAACACCACGGCTCGGCCCGCGCGGAAGTGCTCCCCGAGGCTCTTGCCGTCACCGAATCCCCGCGGACGCTCGACCACGGTCTCGGGGAGGGTCACCAGCCCGTCCTCGACGAAGTCCTCTTCCGGAGCCAGGGCGACGGCGCCGCGGGTGACGGGGACGCCGCGGAGCGAGGCCCGGGCCCCGGCCTCCGCCGCGTG
>NZ_JAALDV010000336.1:0-4370 GCF_014145045.1 Dietzia sp. DQ12-76 | reverse complement strand
GTCCAGCGAGCGCTCGAGATCCTGGCCGAGGACGTGCCCGACCACCTGCTGGCCGCGGGCGAGCTGCGCGTCCAACACCGTCAGTCCTCCCTCGAGGAACTGGGCCAGCTCGCCGACCCCCCGATGACCAAGGACGCGGTGGCCGGTCGGATCCGCCGTCTGTTGTCCATGGCCGACCGCAAAGCGGCCGATCTGGGTATCCCGGACACCGAATCCGTCGTGACCGAGGACATGCTCGACGAAGACTGATCCGCGGCCTGTGGACCCTGCACAGCCCCCACCTGGGGCGGGTAGTCTGGGTCACGCCCCGGGCACCACCGGCGCCCCTCGAGGTTCTTTCTCGCACCACCTATAAGGAGACATCACGTGACCGTGCGCGTAGGCATCAACGGATTCGGACGTATCGGCCGCAACTTCTACCGCGCGGTGGAGGCGCTGAAGGCCGAGGGCAAGACGGATATCGAGATCGTGGCCGTCAACGACCTCACCACGAACGACATGCTCGCTCATCTGCTCAAGTACGACTCCATCCTCGGTCGCCTCGGCAAGGACGTGACGTTCGACGACGAATCCATCACGGTCGGTGGGGCCAGGATGGGCGCGCTCGCGGTCAAGGAAGGCCCCTCCGCCGTGCCGTGGGGCGACTACGACGTCGACGTCGTGGTGGAGTCCACCGGCATCTTCACCTCCGCCGAGAAGGCCCGCGGTCACCTCGAGGGCGGCGCGAAGAAGGTCATCATCTCCGCTCCGGCCTCGGGCGAGGACATCACGATCGTCATGGGTGTCAACGACGACCAGTACGACGGCTCGCAGACGATCATCTCCAACGCGTCCTGCACGACCAACTGTCTCGCGCCGGTGGCCAAGGTCCTGTCCGACGAGTTCGGGATCGTCAAGGGACTCATGACCACGATCCACGCCTACACCCAGGACCAGAACCTCCAGGACGCCCCCCACAAGGACCCGCGTCGTGCCCGTGCCGCCGGGATCAACATGGTGCCCACCTCCACGGGCGCCGCCAAGGCCGTCTCGCTGGTCCTGCCCGAGCTCAAGGGCAAGTTCGACGGGTACGCCGTGCGGGTCCCGCTGCCCACCGGCTCGCTCACCGACCTCACCGTCGAGCTCGAGAAGAAGGCCTCCGTCGAGGAGGTCAACGCCGCGATCAAGGCGGCCGCCGAGGGTCCGATGAAGGGGATCCTCAAGTACACCGAGGACCCGATCGTCTCGTCGGACATCGTGACCGACCCGCACTCCTCGATCTTCGACGCCCAGTTGACCAAGGCCATCGACGGTCAGATCAAGATCGCCTCCTGGTACGACAACGAGTGGGGCTACTCCAACCGCCTCGCCGACCTCGTCGGCCTGGTCGGCAAGTCGCTGTAAGAGCCCTCGGGCCTGACGACCCAGCACCACACCGGGCCCGGTCCGGGAACGCCCAGAGCGTCCCCCGGCCGGGCCCGCTGTACATGAGTCCTCACCACCGCATCCGGACCGCGCCACCGCATCCGGACCACACCATCACCGTCCACCCGACAGGAGCCCCACCCCATGGCAGTGCGCACCCTCCACGACCTGCTGGACACCGGCGTCGAAGGTCGCAAGATCCTCGTCCGCTGCGACCTCAACGTCCCGCTCGACGGATCGACCATCACCGACTCCGGCCGCATATCGGCCTCACTGCCCACTCTGAACGCGTTGCTCGACGCCGGTGCCGCGCTGGTGATCACGGCTCACCTCGGTCGGCCGAAGGGTGAGCCGGATCCCGCGCTCTCCCTGGCCCCTGTCGCGGAGAAGCTGGGCGAGGAGCTCGGTCGATACGTTCAGCTGGCAGGTGACGTGGTGGGCCCCGATGCCCGTGAGCGCGCCAACGGACTGACCGACGGCGACGTGCTCCTGATCGAGAACATCCGCTTCGACCCGCGGGAGACAAGCAAGGACCCCGCGGAGCGTGCCGCGCTGGCGGCGGACCTGGCGAGCCTCGTCGGCGAGGACGGGGCGTTCGTCTCCAACGGGTTCGGTGTGGTCCATCGCGCGCAGGCCTCGGTCTGTGACATCGCCGAGGTCCTCCCCGCCTACGCCGGTGATCTGGTGCAGAGCGAGGTCGAGGTCCTCGCCGGCCTGACGGGCGACACCGCGCGCCCCTACGCCGTGGTCCTCGGCGGGTCCAAGGTCTCGGACAAGCTCGCGGTGATCGAGGCGCTCGCCCCCAAGGTCGACACGCTGGTCATCGGTGGCGGCATGTGCTTCACCTTCCTCGCCGCCCAGGGGCACGGCGTCGGATCCTCTCTCCTCCAGGAGGAGATGATCGACACCTGCAAGGACCTGCTCGACAGGTTCGCCGACGTGATCACCCTGCCGGTCGACGTGGTGGCGGCCGACGGGTTCGCCGCCGACGCCGGGCACACCACGGTGCCGACCGACGCGATCCCCGACGGCACGATGGGACTCGACATCGGACCGGCGTCCGTGGCCCTGTTCACCGAGAAGCTGTCCGCCGCCAAGACCATCTTCTGGAACGGCCCGATGGGGGTGTTCGAGTTCGAGGCGTTCTCGGCCGGCACCCGGGGCGTCGCCGAGGCGATCATCGCCGCCACCCGTGACGGTGCGTTCTCCGTGGTGGGGGGCGGCGACTCCGCCGCGGCCGTCCGGACACTCGGACTCGGCGAGGAGAACTTCTCCCACATCTCGACAGGGGGCGGGGCCTCACTCGAGTATCTCGAGGGCAAGGAGCTCCCGGGGGTCACCGCCCTCGAACGCAGCAACTGATCCGCTACCGCCTACGCACAGGAGAGAACATGGCACGCACCCCGCTCATCGCCGGAAACTGGAAGATGAATCTCAACCACCTCGAGGCGATCGCCCTCGTCCAGAAGGTGGCCTTCGCCCTGCCCGAGAAGTACCTCGAGAAGGTGGAGGTGGCCTTCATCCCCCCGTTCACCGACATCCGCGGCGTCCAGATCGTCATCGAGGGGGACAAGCTCGGATTCGCCTACGGTGCACAGGACGTGTCGGTCCACGAGTCCGGCGCGTACACCGGTGAGATCTCGGCGGGGATGCTCGCGAAGCTGGGGTGCACCTACGTCGTGGTGGGGCACTCCGAGCGGCGCGAGTACCATTCCGAGACCGACGAGTTGGTGGCCGCCAAGGCCGCCGCGTGCCACAGGCACGGCCTGAGCCCGATCGTCTGCGTGGGGGAGAAGCTGGAGATCCGCGAGGCCGGCGACCATGTCGGCGTGGTCGTGGAGCAGCTCAAGGGATCACTGGCGGGCCTGAGCACCGAGCAGCTCGCCTCCACCGTCATCGCCTACGAACCCGTGTGGGCCATCGGGACGGGCAAGACCGCCTCGGCCGAGGACGCGCAGGAGGTCTGCGCGGCCATCCGCGCGGCACTGGCCGAGCTGTCCGATCCCGGGACCGCGGATCAGATGCGTGTGCTCTACGGCGGCAGCGTCAACGCCTCCACCGTCGGTGAGCTCCTCGAGCAGCCCGACGTCGACGGCGGTCTCGTGGGCGGGTCGTCGCTCAAGCCCGACGAGTTCGCCCAGTTGTCCGCCATCGCCGCGGGCGGCCCGCTGCCCTGAGCCCGGCGGCGCGCCCGGATTCACCCTGGAGATGCCAGCGGGTAGTCTGGACCAGTCGTCCTCCGACCACCCCGAACCGACGTAAGGCCCGATCCGTACATGAAGCTCGCCCTGGACATCTTCCTCCTCGCCACCAGCCTGCTGTTGATGCTGTTCATCCTGCTGCACCGCGGTAAGGGAGGCGGCCTGTCCTCGCTGTTCGGCGGCGGGGTCCAGTCCAGCCTCTCCGGGTCGAGCGTGGTGGAGCGCAACCTCGACCGCGTGACCGTGGTCGTCGCCATCCTCTGGCTCATCGCGATCGTCGCAGTCGGTCTCCTGGTCCGCTTCGGCTGACGTCGTCCGACCCGCGCGCCACACGGCGCGGCCACACGGGGTGCGCCCTCCACGAGGAGGAGCGCACCCCGTCGTCGCTGAGCCCGATCGTCGCTGAGCCCGGTCGTCGCTGGAACCCGAGGATCAGTCCAGGGCCGACGCCGCGCCGTCGTCCAGGTGATAGGTCGTGGACTCGGCACCCACCGCGCCGGCCACCGGCCAGTCCGACGGTGACGCGCCGCCGAGCCCCTTCGCGACGGCCTCCGCCTTGCCCTCTCCCGCGGCGATCACCAGCACGTGCCGCGAGCGGCGAACCGCGGGGAGGGTGAACGTCAGCCGCTCGGGAGGAGGCTTGGGGCAGTCACGGACCCCGACGACCAACCGCTCAGTCTCGGCGACCGCGGGGGTGTGCGGGAAGATCGAGTCGACGTGGCCCTCCGGACCCATTCCCAGAATGGTCACGTCGAAGATCGGCTG
>NZ_JAALDV010000335.1:0-2185 GCF_014145045.1 Dietzia sp. DQ12-76 | reverse complement strand
CCAGCAGGAGCTGGGCCTCGGCCCGGGCCACGCGCCGCCGCACCCGTTGATTGCGGAGACTGATCGCCACGTTGTCGAGCAGGGTCATCCACGGCAACAGGCTGTCGCCCTGCGGCATCATGGCGCAGTGCTCAAGACGACGGGCGGGCTGGCGTTCGTCGCGGACGGCGACGGACCCGGTCGTCGGTTCGGCGAGGCCGGCGATCAGCGACAGCAGCGTGGATTTGCCGCATCCGCTGCGCCCGACGACGGCGACGTGTTCGCCCACCGGGACGGACAGGCTCAGGTCGGCGAGAACAGGGCGACGCGCGCCCGGGTAGGTGTGCCCCAGACCATCCAGCGCCACGGCCGTGGCTCCGGGGCGACTCAGCACCGAATGCACCAGCGCATGTGACATCCCTCCGCTCGTGTGAACGAGTTCAGGTTCAGCGGGTGTGATCTCAGCCCCGTTCGGTAGGGGCACCCCGTGTCATCGATGCTGACCTTTGCGAATCAGCTCGAATTCCGAACGTACCATCGGCACGTATCGGGATTCGACGCGACTCCATTGCTGGTAGCGATGGTCGGGTGCAATCGCCCGTGACAGGTGGGTGGTGGCAGGCGAGTCCCATCTGAAACTCGGCGAGTGGTCACATTTGACGGATTGTGGAATATCCCACCTTGGAAAACGCGATCGGGAGTGACCACGCGGAGGGGGAGCCCCGGTGCCGACGACGATGTGGGCACGGGGACCGGCTGAGAGCCGGTCGCCGTGCCGGACACATGCTCTAAACCAGGCGCCCCACCCTCCTGGCGGCCGAGATCCGCCTCCAGGAGCCCCAGGGGGAGAAGTGGGCACGCCAGCTCATTGACCGGGCGGAGGTTGTCGCTAAGCCGGAGACGAAGTCCTGGACCCACCTGAAGGCGGCCCGTGCCCGGTGGGGCGGCGTGGCCAACGGGAAGGCGGCGCGGTATGGCACGGTTGAGCGCACCCACCAGGACCACCACCGTGGATCTGGTCGATGACTACCTGGGTTCTCCCGTCGTCCGGCAGCTGCACCTGTACGCGGAGATGGCCGCGGGCCACAACCCGGTGACCCGGGCGTGTGAAGCCCTCCGGGCCGGTCGCCCGACAGTGGTGGACTCCGGCTCCTTGCCCAGGAAGATCGCCCGGGAGTTCTTCGACCCCGACGAGATGTTCCACGTCCGTCTCGGCCTCCAGCGCGGACACGCTCACGAGGTCGTGGACGACCGGCCACCGCTGGCCCCGGTGAGTGACGCCTGGTGGAGGTGGCCGACCATGGGTGACTTCCGCGAAGCCCTGGAGGCCGTCTTGGCCCGTTGGTAACCGACGCGGAACTCTTCCGCGCTTACCGACTGGGGCACCCGGCCAGTCGTCTCCTCCGCCGCCGGATCGGTCCCGTCCCGAGGTCGGAGTACCCCGATGCGGCGGTGGCCCTGGTGGTCGTGCGGATCATCGTCCGCGTGGTGGAGGGCGGCGGGGTCCTGGAGGCCACCGACGCAGACCTCCGCACCCTGGCGGACCTGGCCGCCGCCATTAGGCCGCCGCAGCCCTTCACGCTGGCGTGAGGACTTCGCCACCCCAAACCCTGAGATCTCCGGTCGCCCGCAGGCTACTTCGTTAGTGTTTTGCCTCTATCGAGAGATCGGAGACAGACGTGGATCCTGCCTGGGCTGTTGTAGTTGGTGCGGCCGTCGGAGCAGCCGGTCCGGCGTTGACTGGTCTCCTGGCACCTAAGTTTCAGTGGCAGGCTAAGAGATCCGAATTAGATCTTGCCTATAAACGGGACATAGTCGCGTCGTGGAGGAGCGGTCTGGCAGAGGCGATGCAGGAGCGAGACCGCCAAACCGATGAAGCGGAGGCGAAGCTGGAAGCGGGCGCCCGGCATGTCACTACCAGGTTCCGGTCGATCGGCACCAGAACAGCATGGTTCCTTTCCCTCTATCCACATCTCAACTGGGAAGACGAGCAGGTACGGACGAACGTCGCGGACATTGCTGACAAGGTCGACCCCAGCATGATCTACGAAGTCAACGTGTGGATAGACGACTCAGGGGCCTTGGTGTTGGCTAAAGAAATCGCCCGGATCGAAAAGGCCTGGGGCCTGCTTTAGGTTTCCCAGAAGTGGTTCGGCTACACGAAATATCGCCACCGCTAGCCCGGGTGATTCACGGGGATCTGCGG
>NZ_JAALDV010000334.1:0-3327 GCF_014145045.1 Dietzia sp. DQ12-76 | reverse complement strand
CGTCCGAGATCACCGCAGCAGGCCAGCCTGCCAGTAGGTCATCAACTGGTAGGTGTTACGCCCCAGGATCTCGTGCGATATCGACCCCATTCGTTCCACGTGAAACCTGAAGACGTCCCCGCCCGGCGCGGTCCAGGCGAAGTCTCCGTTCGCGTCGGCGGCGTATCCGTCGATGGAGATGGTGGCGGTGTAACTCAGCGTTCCCATGGTCACCCTCCGCGGATCGGTTCTCGGATGATCTGGCGCCTCATGACGATCCGGGGAAAGCCCCCCGCCACCGAGGTGGTATCGGCGACCTTGACGAATCCCGCCTCCTCGAACAGGGAGCGGAACCCCACGAATGCCATCGTCAGATTGACCTTCTCCGCACCGTTGTCCACGGGCACCGCCTCGACGGCGGGCGCACCGTGATCACGCGCGAACTCGACCGCGCCCTCGACCAACTCGCGTGCGATCCCCCGGCCCCGGTACCCGGGGCGGACGCGGACGCAGAAGATCGACCACACGGGTTGCGTGTCGACGGTCGGTACCACCCGGGACCGCGCGATAGGGAGATCGCGGCGCGGCGCGACTCCCGCCCATCCCACGGGTTCGGATCCGAGATAGGCGAGCACTCCCGGGGCGACCTCCCGCGAGCACAGGTCGCGGACGAACTCGCCACGGGCGGGCCCCAGCAGGGAGGTGTTGGTCCCGGAATCCAGTCGGTGGCTCAGGCACCAACACACGGTGGCATCCGGGTTCTTCTTGGGGCCCAGCAGTACCGCCACGTCATCGAACCTGTCCGCCGGACGCACCTCGATCATCGCTGCGCTCCCATTGCGAGGTGCCATCGAGGCCATCCTTGTCCGAGGTGTCTGGCGCTCCGGCGGGCTGGGATGCCGGTGCCCGGTTCTCGGATCTGAGACTAGTACCCGCCCACAGAGCGCCGACAGGATTCGCTCGGTCGAGCGCGACCGGTGGATCACCTCCCGAACCGGGACGCGTCCGGCCCCCGCCGCCCCAGGGCCGTGTACAGCGCCACCCACTGCCGCGCGGTGAGGTCCTTGGGCAGGGCTCCCGGGGACACACCGGCCCGGGCGAGGGCTCCGCGGACCGCCGGACGTCGCCGCGCGGGCACCACCGAGGCCAGGATCGCGATGAGGCCTCGGCCTCGGCCGGTGAAGACGGCGTGCACGAATCGGCGGTACTCGCTCCGATCTTGGTCCGGCAGGAGAGGACGGGGCCTCCGGGCCAGGACGAGCACCGCCCCGTCGACGGTCGGTTCCGGACGGAAGGCCCGGCGGGAGACGCGGCGGTGCAGGGTGAAGTCGATCCACGGCCACCACTGGGCGGTCATCATGGTCGCTCCCCCGACCCCGGCGCGCCGCCGCGCGGCCTCCCACTGGACCAGCAGGACCGCGGTCGTCGTCGAGGTGGAGTGGAGCAGCTTTCGGAGGATCTCGGTGGTGAGGTGGAAGGGGAGATTGCCCACCACCACATGCGGCGTGGCGGGCAGCGGCCACCGCACGATATCCGCGTGGACCAGATCCACGCCGGCGGTGAGCGCACGCCGGAGGTGTTCGACCCTTCGGGCGTCGATCTCCACCGCGGTCAACGGGCGCCCCAGTGTCTGCAACGGTCTGGTCAGCGCACCCCGGCCGGGCCCGATCTCGATGATCGGCCCCGAGGTGTCGTCGACGATGTCGATGATCGCGTCGACGACGGTGGTGTCGGTGAGGAAGTTCTGGCCGTGCTCGTGTCGGCCGCCCCGATAGGTGGGCATGTGTGGACGCTCCGGAAAGAGGAAGTGCCCGGGCATGCGAGAGCGCCGCCCGGCTGGACCGCGGAGCGGCGGAAGCGTCCTACAGGAGGGGATCCGCCGCTAGATGCGACGGTCCCGGATCACTGCGGCGAAGCACGTCATGTCTGGGAGTGTAGCCGACCACCCGCGCTCGCCGTTCGAAACTGTACCAACCGTACGGTACAGTTTAGGGATGCACTCCGCGCCCTCGTCGACGACACCGGACACCTCCCTGCCTCCGTGGCAGCGCTGGACCGTCCTGGGCGTCGTCTCCTCGTCTCTGCTGCTGATCGCCCTGGACAACACGATCCTCTACACGGCGCTGCCGACGTTGACCAGAGAGCTGGGGGCGAGCAGCTCTCAACAGTTGTGGATGATCAACGCGTACCCGTTGTTGATGGCCGGGCTCCTGCTGGGCTCGGGTGCCCTGGGGGACCGCGTGGGACACAAGCGCATCTTCCAGGTGGGCCTTCTCGTCTTCGGCGCCGCCTCACTCGTGGCGGCCTTCGCGCCGACGGCGTGGACGCTGATCGCCGCCCGCGCCCTCCTGGGCGTGGGTGCGGCGGCCATGATGCCGGCGACCCTCGCGCTCATCCGCCTCAGCTTCTCCCACGAGCGCGAGCGCAATCTCGCCATCGGCGTCTGGGCGGCGATCGCGACCGTGGGCATGGCCCTGGGACCCATCGTGTCCGGTGTGTTGCTCGAGCACTTCTGGTGGGGGTCGGTATTCCTCCTCAACGTCCCCATCGTCCTGCTCGCCAGCGCGGTCATGCTCGTCGTCGGGCCACCCAACATCACCAACCCCGCCCGGCGCTGGGACGCCCTCTCCTCGGCTCAGGCCCTGGTCGGCATGGCCGCGGCGGTGCTGGCCGTCAAGACCTGGGCCGAGGCGGATGCGGACCGGACACTGGCGGCAGCGGCCACGGTGGTCGCCGTCGTCACCCTCACCGTCTTCGCCCGGCGCCAACGGCGACTGGCGACTCACACCGAGCCCCTGGTGGACTTCTCGATCTTCCGCAACCGCGGTTTCAGCGGAGGCGTGGTGGCCGCGGGGGTCAGTGTGTTCGCCATCGTCGGACTGCAACTGGTCATCACCCAGCGCTACCAGCTGGTCGAGGGGTTCAGCCCCCTCCAGAGCGGTCTCGTGGTGAGCGTGCTCGCGGTCGCCTCGCTCCCCTTCGCCCTGTTCGGCGGCGCCGTGCTGCACCGCGTCGGTCTGCTGGTGCTCATCGGCGGGGGGATCGCCGCGGCGGCCGTGGGATCGGTCATCACCGTCCTCGCGGCTGCACAGGACTCGTTGGCGTTGCTGGTGGTCGGGATGGTCGTCATCGGCGCCGGGCTCGGTGCCTCGATGTCGGTGGCGTCGACAGCCATCATGGGCAACGTTCCCCCGCGCCGCGCGGGCATGGCCGCCTCCCTGGAGGAGGTGTCCTACGAGTTCGGCGGGCTAGTCGGCGTGGCCACCATGGGCTCGCTGCTGACCCTGGTCTACGCGAGGGCGATCGAGCTGCCGGCAGGGTCCCAGGGCTGGGGGGACCTGCCGCCCG
>NZ_JAALDV010000333.1:0-2508 GCF_014145045.1 Dietzia sp. DQ12-76 | reverse complement strand
TCGCCGCGGTGCCACCACCGGGCGGCTCGCCGTGCACCCCGGCGAGCATCCCGTCGTGGACCCCCGTGAGGACCTCACGCGCGGCGTCGTCGTCGGACCGGTACTTCAGTAGGGCGGCGGCCAGCACCCAGCCGAGCTCCGGGCTGTCCGGTTCCCACACGGACGCGGCCCGCGCCGCGTCCACCACCTCGGAGATCGACGGGGCCTTACGCAGGGGCATCTCACGCAGTCGGCGCGCCTTGTCCACCACGTCGGCCGCGACCGGTTCCGACACCTCGGGCGCCCGGGACCGGACGATCTCCGTCTCCCTCGCGGCGTCCGGGAAGTCCACGTGGAAGTGCAGGCACCGGCGCTTGAGGGCGCTGGACAGCTCCCGCGTGTCATTGGAGGTGAGCACCACCCAGGGAGTCGTTCGCGCGCGAAAGGTCCCGAGCTCGGGGATCGTCACCTGCTTCTCCGCGAGCACCTCCAACAGCATCGCCTCGAGCGACTCCTCGGTGCGGTCGATCTCGTCGATGAGCAGGACGACCGGGTCCTCGGAGGTGATGGCCTCGAGCAGCGGCCTGGTCACCAGGAAGTCCTCGCCGTGGATCCCCACCTCCATCTCCGCCAGCGCTGCCGAGGCGGCGCCGAGGTCCTCGTGAGCCTGCAGTTCGGCCGTGATCCGGTCCCGGAGCATCTGGACGTGCAGCAGCTGCTTGGCGTAGTCCCACTCGTACAGCGCCCGGGCGTCGTCCAGGCCCTCGTAACACTGCAGCCGGACCAACCGACGCCCGAACGCGGTCGCGAGCGACTTGGCCAGTTCGGTCTTCCCCACACCGGCCGGGCCCTCCAGCAGCAGCGGCCTGTCGAGGACCGTCGCCAGGTGCACGACGGTCGCCAACTCCCGGTCGACGATGTACCCCGTCGCCCGCAGCGCCTCCCGGAGGAGGTCGACGTCGATCGCCGCGTCAGCGGTTCCCGCCTCGTCGGGGCGGTCTGGGATGACACCCATGGTCGGGCCCTTTCCGTCCTCGCCGATCAGTAGGAGCCGGTCATGGCGTGCTCGACCATGGGGATCAGGGACTCGACCGTGGACTCGCGCGGGTTGCCCGGGGTGCACGCGTCACCCATCATGTGCTCGGCGATCCTGCGGACGTTCTCCGCGGAGGTGTCGATCCTGTCGCCCTTGCCCTTGTACTTGCCCGTGTCCATCTGGTTCTTCTCGTACAGCCCCGGCGTGATCTGGCTGAAGTTGTCCGGGATGCCGACGTCCTTGGACAACCGGATGGCGGCCTCCACCGCGGCGTCGGCCGCCTGGACGGTCGTCATGTTCCGGGTGTCCACGCCCATCTGCGGGGCGAGTTCGGCGTACCGCTGATAACGGGCCGGCAGGTTGTACTCCCACACCCGGGGCAGCGCGATCGCGTTGTTCAGGCCGTGGTGGGTGTCGTAGTACGCGCTGATCGCGTGGGACATCGAGTGGATCATCCCGAGTCCGCCCGAGTTGAACGCCTGGGTGGCGATGTACTGCGCGTTCATCATCCCGGTGCGCGCGTCGAGGTTGCGCGGGTCGTACACGGCCGTGGTGAGGTTGTCCGCCACGAGCTTGGTCGCGTACAACGCGTTGCCCAGCGAGGGGGCGAAGTCGAGCCGCGACACGTACGGCTCCGAACAGTGCGCGAGGACGTCGAACCCGCAGTACGCGGTGAAGTGCTGGGGGCAGGAGTAGTAGAGGAGCGGGTCGTCCATCGCCAGCGAGACCAGGCTGGCGTCGTCGAACGCGACCCACTTGTGCGGGTGGTCCATGTCCGAGGTGTCGGTGATGACGTACGCCCACGAGGTCTCCGCACCGGTTCCCGCTGTGGTGGACACGGCGATGTGCGGAGGGTTCTCGAAGTTGGTGGACTTGGAGAAGCCCTGGAACTCGTTGATGTCGCGGCCGTCGTGGGCGATCACCACGCGTGCGCCCTTGGCGGCGTCGTGGCTGGAGCCTCCGCCCACCGAGATGATGCCGTCGCACTTCTCGGAGTTGTAGAGCGCCGCGGCGTCCATGACGTTGTAGTCCTTGGGGTTGGACTCGACCTTGTCGAAGACCACGACGTCGAGACCCTGGTACTCGATCTTGCCCTTGAGCTCCTCGATGATCCCCGATCCGCGCAACCCGGTGGTCATGATGAGGACGCGGGTCATCCCCAACTTCTTGGCCTCCACGCCGAGGATGTCGTGCGCCCCCACCCCCAACAGCGCCTTGGGGAGCGGGTGGAACTCCTTGATCGGCATGTCCCAGATCTGATTCAGTTCGATCGCCATCGTGCGCCTCCTGCTCGAGCGATCCCCACCAGCGGCGGGGCGGTGTGTGTGACACCGATCACTCTTGCCCGGCGAGCGACCCTGCCGGAACACCTCGCGCGACGTTCTGGCCACCCGGCACCCCGGGGACGGCCCGATCGGCACCGACCGACCTACCCGAGCGGAGAGGCGGCCGGGGCCCGGCGGCACGGGCGGCCCGGAAACCCCTCAGGCCCC
>NZ_JAALDV010000332.1:0-4635 GCF_014145045.1 Dietzia sp. DQ12-76 | reverse complement strand
GATCGACCCCGTCGTCGTCCCCGTGGTCCGGTCCGGACACACTGGCCCGGTCGGGCACGGGCCCCGGCCCGTCGATCGGGCCCCCGTCCGGTCCGCCCCCGTCCGGTCCGCCGACGCCCGGGTCGTCACCATTCCCCTCGGCCAGGTATCTCACCACCGTGTTGGCCATGGCGGTGACGGGGACGGCGAACAGCGCTCCCACGATGCCGAACAGGTACGTGCCCGCGGCCACCACGACGATGACGGCCAGCGGATGCAGCGCCACCGCGTGGCCCATGAGGACCGGTTGCAACAGATGCGACTCGACCTGGTGGACCACCAGGACGATCGCCAGCATGGCGATGGCGATCACCGGCCCCCGGTCCACCAGCGCCAAGACCGTGGGGATCAGCCCCGCGACGAGAGTCCCCAGGATGGGAACGAACGACGCGAGGAAC
Organism: Dietzia sp. DQ12-76; assembly: GCF_014145045.1. Taxonomy (NCBI): domain Bacteria; kingdom Bacillati; phylum Actinomycetota; class Actinomycetes; order Mycobacteriales; family Dietziaceae; genus Dietzia; species Dietzia sp. DQ12-76. Next base: position 4,198 of record NZ_JAALDV010000332.1, on the reverse strand, counting down.
ACCACCACAACGATGGGGATCACGAAGGGCACGCGCAGCACCAGCGCGCCGAGGCCCACCCCGGTGGCGTTGATCGCGGCCACGGTCAGCTGCGTGCGGGTGTAGGCGCCGAGACTGCCCCAGCCCTGCCGTAGCGCCCGATCGACGGTGAGCCGGCTCGCGCGGGGGAACCACCGGACGAAGAACACCCACAACTTCTCCCCCTGGTAGAGGAAGAAGAACAGGGCGACCAGGCAGATGAGCAGACCGGCCACCGCGTCGACGGCGGTGTGGCCGAACTGGACCGCGCCCGCGGCCACGGCCTCGGAATGGGACTCGATCCAGCTGCGGACCTGGGTGACCGCCTCCTGGAGTCGATCGGCGGTGAGGTGGAGCGGGCCGTCCTCCAGCCACCGCAGTGCGGTGTCGACGCCGCCGCCGATCTTCTCCCTCATCTCCGGAACCCCGGTCGCGAGCTGGGTGGTGACCACCGCCAGCGCCCCGATGACCAGCGCCAGGACACCGAGGACGACGACGAGGGACGCCAGCGCCCGCGGGACCTGCCGGGGCACGCGGTCCACGAGCGGTCGGAGCATGGCCGCGAGCAACACCGCGATGGCGAGCGGAGCCAGGATGATCGCCAACCGGCCGATGGCCTGTCCGAGGATCCACCCGCCCCCGGCGATCAGCAGCAGGCAGGCCGCCCAGGCAGCCGCCAGCACCACCGGATACGGGAGATGGGCTCGGGGGATCACGGTCGTGCCGGTGTCCTCACCGCGGGTTGACATGAGAACACCATAGGCGCGCTGACCTCCGTCGACGTCGGGTTCGTGAGTCCCGGCCACACCGTCGGGGAGGCGCGGGGGGACACGCGGGTGCGGGCGACGAGGCGGCGCAGCGTACGGCAACCGGACCTCCTCCGCGACTGGTTGCGCGGTCCGCGCCGAGTGGGAGAGTCGGTGTGACACCCGTGCACTCACACCCAACCCATCGGAGGAGTCACATGTCTGACAAGAAATCCGCTGCATCGAAGACGGCCGAAGCGGCCGCCAAGAAGGTCGCCGACGCCGCCGGCAAACTCGCCGAGGAGGTCATCGGCGGCAGAGACGTCGTCCCCGGTGTCCCGGCCCCCAAGCCCCCGTCGCTCGAGGAGCCCACCGACCCCACCGGACCGCTTCCCCCCAAGCCGGACCAGAAGGGCGCCACGCCGTACAGCCCCACCGGAGCGGAGTCCTCCGATACCGAGGACGCCGCCCGCCAGCAGGGTGAGTTCCTCACCACCGCGCAGGGCGCGCGACTGGCCGAGACCGACCACTCCCAGAAGGCCGGCCGCCGCGGCCCGGTCCTGCTGCAGGATCATCACCTGCGCGAGAAGATCATGCACTTCGACCACGAGCGGATCCCGGAGCGCGCGGTCCACGCCCGCGGCGCCGGTGCGCACGGGGTCTTCGTGGGCAACGGCGCGGCCTCGAGGGTGTGCAAGGCCGGCGTCTTCGCCGACGGCAAGGAGACCGAGGTCTTCGTCCGGTTCTCCACCGTGCTCGGGTCGCGCGGCTCCGCCGACACCGTCCGCGACACCCGTGGTTTCGCGACCAAGTTCTACACCGACGAGGGGACGTGGGACCTGGTCGGGAACAACATCCCCGTGTTCTTCATCCAGGACGCGATCAAGTTCCCCGACGTCGTCCACGCCGCCAAGCCCCACCCGGACCGCGAGATCCCCCAGGCCCAGAGCGCGCACGACACGTTCTGGGACTTCGTCTCCCTGCACACCGAGGCGCAGCACCACACCATGTGGAACATGTCCGACCGCGGCATCCCCCGCTCCTACCGGACGATGGAGGGTTTCGGGGTCCACACCTTCCGGCTCATCAACGACGCGGGGGAGACCAGCCTGGTCAAGTTCCACTGGAAGCCCCACCTCGGCGTGCACTCGCTGGTGTGGGAGGAGGCCCAGATCGCGGCCGGCATGGATCCCGATCTGCACCGCCGGGACCTGGCCGATGCCATCGAGGCCGGCGCGTTCCCGAAGTGGGATCTGGGGATCCAGGTGTTCCCCGACACCGTGGACTCCGACGGCGTCAGCGAGATGTTCCACGGGATCGACCTGCTCGACCCCACCAAGATCGTCCCCGAGGAGCTCGCGCCGGTGCAGGTGATCGGCACCATGACGCTCAACGCCAACCCCAAGAACTACTTCGCCGAGACCGAGCAGGTCGCGTTCCACCCGGGCCACCTGGCGCCGGGCATCGACGTGACCAGCGACCCGCTCCTCCAGGGCCGGCTGTTCTCCTACCTCGACACCCAGCTCACGCGCCTGGGCGGACCGAACTTCGGGCAGCTGCCCATCAACCGGCCGCACGCCCCGGTCAACGACATGCTGCGCGACGGGATGCACCAGACCGCCGATCACGTGGGGGTCGCGCCGTACCAGCCGAACAGCCTCGACGGCGGGTGCCCGTTCCTCGCGGGCACCAGCGACGGTGCGATGGTGGAGGTGGCGCAGCAGATCGCCGACGCGCAGGTGGTCCGGGACGCCCCGGCGACCTTCGACGACCACTTCTCACAGGCGACCCTCTTCTACGCCAGCATGACCGAGGTGGAGCAGGAGCACATCGCCGCCGCCTACACGTTCGAACTGGGCAAGTGCTACGAGGAGAACATCAAGATCCGGCAGGTGGAGCAACTGGCCCGCATCGACCACGGCCTCGCCGTCACCGTCGCCACCGGTCTCGGTCTGCCAGCGCCCGCCGAGGTGCCCACGGCCGAGGTCGTCACCAGCCCCGCGCTGTCCCAGATCGGGCGCGAGTGGCCCTCCGACGGGCGCCTCATCGGGATTCTCGTGACCGAGGCGTCCGACGTCGCCGCCGTCAAGGAGCTCGAGCAGGCGGTCTTCGCCGACGACATGGTCCCGCTGGTCATCGCCCCCACCGGTGGCCGGCTGGGCGAGGGCGAGCCGGATGCGACCGTCGCCGTGTCCCGGACGTATCAGACCCAGCGGTCGATCGAGTTCGACGCTCTCATCGTGGTGGATCTGCCCACCCACCCGAGGACCGATGTGCTGCTCAGCGAGATGTTCCGGCACAAGAAGGCGATCGCCTCGCTGGCTCCTCTCGACGGTCTCGCGGACGTGGGGCTCACCACCGACTCACCCGGTGTCGTGGTGGTGGACGAGGCGGCCGGGGTCCTGCCCGCGCTCAAACCGCTGCTCGCCACCCACCGCGCATGGGACCGGCCGGACCCCGTACGGGTCTGAGGCGGAACCCACCTCACCACAGCGCCCGGCCGATACCCGGGGGTAGCGTCGACGCCATGACGGACAGCGAACCGACCAGCTCGTCCGGGGCCGCCGACGCCGCCCCCGGGACCCGCCTCGAGGCCAGGCGGGTCATCGCGGCGCCGGCGGAACGGATCTTCGCCGTACTCTGCGATCCCGACGGTCACGTGGCCATCGACTCCTCGGGGATGCTCCAGTCCGCCGAGGGCTCGGTGGTCACGGCCCCGGGCGACCGGTTCGTCGTCCACATGGACCGTGAGTCGCTCGGCGACTACGACCTCGGCCGGTACGACGTGACCGTCATCATCACCCGGTTCGTGCCGGGCGAGGAGATCGCCTGGACCATCGACGGCCAGATCAAGCCGCCCATCGGTCACACCTACGGGTACCGCCTGACGCCGCTCGGCGAGGGGACCGAGGTCGTGAGCTACTACGACTGGTCCGAGGCCCACCCGAAGTGGCGCGACTCCGGCATCCTGCCGGTGCTGGACGCGTCCGCGCTCAAAGCGACCCTGGGCATCCTCGAGCGGGCTGTCCGGAGAGGATACGTCCGTGGCTGATCCGACCGTCCCCGGCCCGACCCCGCCACGACCCGGACCGGCGACGTCCCGGGAGATCACGTTCTCCCGGGGTCGCCTCCGGTTCCGGGCCATCGATTCCGGACCGGCCGACGGCCCCGTCGTGGTTCTCCTCCACGGCTTCCCGCAGCGCACGAGTAGCTGGGACGCGGTGGCCCCCCACCTCCACGCGGCCGGGTTCCGCACCCTGGTCCTGGACCAGCGCGGCTACTGCTCCACCGCCCGCCCTGCAGGACGGCGAGCGTACCGACTCTCCGAGTTGGTGGGGGACGTCCTCGGCCTGCTCGACAGTGCCGACCTGCCCGCCGCCCACGTCGTCGGCCACGACTGGGGCGCGGCCGTGGCGTGGGCCGTGGCCGCCGGG
>NZ_JAALDV010000331.1:0-5860 GCF_014145045.1 Dietzia sp. DQ12-76 | reverse complement strand
CGGGGCGCCGTGCCCGCGGGCGGTCGCGGGGTCGGGCGGGAGCGGGCCGGGGTGGCCGTCCTCGTCGTCGTCGGACCGGTTCTCGCTTTCCATCCCCGAACTGTACACAACTGACTACAGTCGGCTTGACGGGTGTGGACTGACGCGCCCCCCTCGCGAGAAAGGCCCACGATGACCACCACCGACCGCCGCGACGACATCGACGCGATCAAGGCCCTGAAATACCGCTACCTGCGCTGTGTGGACCTGCGGCTGTGGGACGAGCTCGCGGAGACGCTCGCGCCCGAGGTCTCGGCGTCCTACGGTAGGCGCCTGTCCTACACCGGCCGCGACGAGGTGGTGGCCGGGCTGCGGGAGCAGATGACCGACGACGTGATCACCGAGCACCAGGCCCACCACCCGGAGATCGAGGTGGACGGCGACACCGCCACCGCTCGCTGGTACCTGCAGGACCGGGTGATCGTCCCCGCCTTCGACACGATGATCATCGGGGGCGCCTTCTACTCCGACACCTACGCACGCCACGACGGTCGGTGGGTCATCACCAGCACCGGTTACTCGCGTACGTACGAGGCGATGATCGACCTCAAGGACATCCCGAGCTTCACGCTCACCGACAACCACCTCGCCCCCGCCGACGGCGGTGAGGGCGCCGGGCGAGGGTGATCTCCCTCGTTGCCGAACGCCGGCCCGACTCGCACGCACCCCCGCACCGACCCCCGGAGGACCCCATGACCGACACCACAGCGCAGCCCGACACGACAACGCAGCACGACACCACAGCGCAGCCCGCCGGGAACCCCGGCACCACACGCGAGGACCGACTTGCCGGAAAGGTCGCCATCGTCACCGGCGGCGGGCAGGGGGTCGGGGAGGGCATCGCACTCGGTCTCGCCGAATCCGGCGCCGCGCTCCTGCTGGTCGGGCGCCGGATGCGCAAGCTCGAGCGGGTCGCCGAGATCATCCGCTCGAACGGGGGCACCGCCGAGTGCCTGGCCGTCGACATCATCACCGACGGAGCCCCCGAGGCGATCATCGCGACCGCGGTGGAGAAGCTCGGCGGGGTCGACATACTGGTCAACAACGCCAACATGGCCATGCCGCTGCCGCTGTCGGACTACCCGGACGACGAGTTCCGCAAGGCCTTCGAGGGCGGGCCCCGCGTGACGTTCAGCCTGATGAAGCTGGCCCGGCCCGAGATGGCCAAGCGCGGAGGCGGCACGATCATCAACCTCGTGACCGCCGCCGCCGTCCGGTGGGACGCCGCGAACTACGGCATCTACTCCGCGGTCAAGGAGGCCATCCGCGCACTGACCCGCGCGGCCGCCTACGAGTGGGCCTCCGAGGGCACCCGCGCTCTCAACATCGCGCCGCATGCGCACAGTCCCGGGTTGGACTGGTGGATGGAGAACAACCCCGAGGAGGCCCGGGAGTTCGTCTCGAGCATCCCCGCCGGCCGCGTCGGCGATCCGCTGAGTGACATCGGTCGCCCCGTGGCCTGGCTGTGCTCGGCCGAGGCCTCGTACCTCAGTGGAGCGACCATCCCCCTGGACGGAGGGCAGTCCCGCTGGGGCTGACCTCGCACACCCACCCGGGACGAGCGATCCCCGACCGCAGTCGACATGGGGCACCATGAGCAGCGCCGGTCCCCCGAGTCCAGTGGCACCCCACTGTCGTCGGAATCCCGCCGGCCGTACCAGTCCTGACGGTGCTCAGCCCCGAGTAGCTGAGGCTGCAGGTCGGAAGTGGAGTCCCGGTGCAGCACGGATCCGATGATCGCACTGCCGAACCGAGCGCAGCCGACGCGGTGACACCCTCCGGGCGGGCCGATCGCACCGTGGAGGCCGGGAAGGCCAGGGGCGCCAAGACGGTGATGATCGAGATCGCCGAGAAGATGATCAGCGAGCGAGGCCTGGACGACGTCTCGATGCGCGACGTCGCGACGGCGGCCGGCCAACGCAACAACTCGGCGGTCCAGTATCACTTCGGTAGCCGCGACGGCTTGATCCTGCAGGTGCTGCGGCGGCGCATCGTCGCCCTCGACGCCGACCGCAGGCGGCGCCTGGCCGCGGCCGACGAACAGGGCCTGGGTGAGGACCTGCACACCCTCGTCGGGGTTCTCTTCGGCCCCATCGTCGACCTCCTGCGTTCCCACCCCGAGGCCACGCACTACGCGCGGTTCCTGCAGAGGGTCGGCCCGGTCATGGCTCCCGGTATCCCGGAGGCGGATCTGCGGACGGCGGCCGACGACGTGGTGGTGCGGCTCATCGACGTGCTGTCCCACCTGCCGCGGCGGGTGGCGTTCGAACGCATCGACCTGGCCACCCAGATGTTCACCGGCGCGTTGGCGGTCTTCGAGGACCGCCGAGATGCCCGCAACACCGTGGTCAACGACCGGTTCGAGGTGGTGGTGGCGCACCTGTACGACATGATCGAGGCCGCCCTGCGCGCCGGTGTCGGGTCGCGCGATTGAGCGGTCCGCGGACCGTCCCCGATCCGTCGTCGGACCCCGTTCTCAGACCCGTCCGCGCAGCAGCTTCCGGAAGTAGAGGACCGGCTGGAGATAGCGGTCGAACGCGTACGTCGAGCGCCTGGGGACCGTCAGGTCGATCCCGGGGATCTCGGGCGCCGGCCGTCCGTCCCGGTCGTGCTCGGCCAGCATGAGGCGGTCCCGGCCCACGGCGATGGGGATGATCGTGTAGCCGTCGTACCGCGACCCCGGGCCACCGTCCCGGGCCGCGCGGAGGTTGTCGGCGACCACCGCCACCTGGGGACGTAAGGCCCCGCCGGACGGGCGGGTGCCGGCGGCGGCGGCGTCGCCCAGGCCCCAGACCGAGTCGGCGCGGGCGTGGCTCAAGCGCTGTGGATCCACCTCGACGAGCCCGGCCTCGCCCCCGTCGGACAACCCGGCCCGGGTGATGAACTCCGGTGCCCGGCTCAGCGGCGTGACATAGGCGAGGTCGACGTGCTCGATCGTCGTGGACACGGCACCGGTCAGGGTGACGGTGCGCGCGTGGTGGTCGACGGCGGCGACGTCGGAGCGCTCGTGGACGGTGATGCCGTACTCCCGGATCAGTGGGAGCAGGTGCGAGTCGCACGGTTCGAGTCCGAGCAGACCTCCGAACGGGGTGACCAGGTGCACCTCGATCCGGTCGAGCACCTTCTCGCGTCGCCACCGGTCGCACGCGAGGAACATGGCCTTGAGCACGGTGCCCCCGCAGGAGGCGGGTTCCGGCGGTACCGAGAACACCACGGACCCCTCGCGGAGGCGGACCAGCGCCGCACACGCGCGACCGGCGTACTCGGGCACGTGGGCGGACGCCGCCCACCCGGCGACGTACGCCTTGTCCAGTCCGGGGATCGCGTCCCACCGGGGGGTCAGGCCGGGGCAGACGACCAGGTTCTCGTAGTTCACCGTGGGGCCCTGCTCGCGCGGACCGAGGGTCACGGTCCGGGCATCGGTGTCCACCCGCCCGGCGGGGTGGGGCAGGAGCTGCACGCCGGAGGGGACGACGCTCGTCATCGCCCGTTCGTACCGCCTCATCTGGGCCAGGCCGGCGGCGGCGTAGTTGAGCATCGGCCTGTACCGGTGGACGGGGGCCGGGTCGACGATCGCGATGTCCTCCCGGCCGTCCCGGCGCAGGCGCGCGGCCAGGGAGATCCCGGCGTTGCCCGCTCCGATGATCACGGTGTCGAACGCGGCGGACACGGGTCAGACCGTCACTGCGTAACCCACGAGCCCGACCACCAGAAGGAGGACGATGGCGACGATGACGATGATCGGGATGTACGCCCCCTTCTTGGACGGGGACGGGGTGGGGCTCTGCTGCTCCATCGGCCCCTGCTTCTCGGTCGCGCTGTCGGACTGCATCGACGTCGAATCGGAGTCCGGGGTCTGCGGGCCGTCGGGCGAGCCGCCGCTGTCGAGATCGGGGGTCTGGCCGGGGTCGGGGTCGGAGGGCCGTGCGTGGGTCATGAGGCGCCTTTCGTAGCGGTGGGTCCACCACGCTATGGCGTCACCCGGACACCCTCCACCGGTCGGGCCGCGCCCACGCCGACGCGGGCGCCACCGGGGAGAGGGACGTGTGTCCCGAAGTAGTGCCCGGCACGGGAGACGATGCCGTACTGGGCCGGGTTCATGGCGGGACCCGAGCGTACGGTGGTCGGCAGACGGGCCCGCCGACCCGAGTCGTGTCGTGGTCCGACTCGTCATCGACGTCTCCCCGAGAGGACCGGCCCACCCATGACCTCCATCACCACCGTCGACCGCGGCCCCCGCGTCGTCGCCCGGCGCGTCATCGTCAACGCCCCCGCCGATGAGCTGTTCGGCCTGGTCAACGATCCCGCGAAGCACGGGCTCGTTGACGGGTCTGGGACCGTCCGCGACAACGTCACGGGCCCGGCCGCCCTGTCCGAGGGCGCGACGTTCACCACGAAGATGCGGATGTACGGGGTCCCGTACCGCATCACCTCCACCGTCACCGAACACATCGACACCCCGGAGCTCAAGGTCGTCGAGTGGGCGCATCCCGCCGGACACCGCTGGAGGTGGGAGTTCACCCCGACCGCGGACGGGCGGACCGAGGTCACCGAGAGCTTCGACAACCGTCCGTCGAAGATCGGCAGGATCATGGAGCGCGTCGGGATGGCGCGGAAGAACGCCGAGGGGATCACCCGGACGCTCTCGGGACTGGCGGCGAAATACGATTAGGCCGGCTGACGATCCACGGGAAGTACTGGACGTGCGTCCAAGTTGGGTTTACGCTGGTCGCACCCCACGTTCGACCCCGCAGAATCGAGTGCCTCCATGACCACTGCACACAGGCCCCTCGCGGAACGCGTTCTGCGCCGCGTCATCCGGGCCATCGGAGCGGCGCCCGCCCCGGTCCAGCGACTGATCGCCGGACCTCCCATCCGGGTCGACGGGCAGGAACTCGGGCTCGAAGCCCAGGTGGGCACGCGGCTGTTGAACCTCGGTGTGTCGGAGACGTTCGACCAGCTCCCGCTGGAACAGGGGAGGCAGCAGATCGCGGGAGAAGCCTTCGTCTTCGGTCACCAGACCCCCGTCGAGACCGTCCGTTCGCTCACCATCCCCGGTCCCCACGGCCCGATCCCCGCCCGCCTGTACCGGCCCGCGGGGATCGAGGGGCCGAGCGCCGCCCTGGTCTATCTCCACGGAGGCGGGTGGGTCCTGGGCGACCTCGACTCGGGCGACTCGGTGGCCCGATTCCTCGCCGCCCACACGCCGCTGACCGTCATCTCGATCGACTACCGGCTCGCACCCGAGCATCCGTTCCCCGGAGGCCTGGAGGACGTCCTCGCGGCGTTCGGGCACATCGTCGCTCATGCCGAGGAGTACGACCTCGACCCGCGGGCCATCGCGATCGGCGGCGAGAGCGCCGGCGGGAACCTCGCCGCGGTGGTCTCGCTGCACCGGGCTCCCGGGTGGACCCCGCCGGCGATGCAGGTGCTGTTCAACCCGGTGACGGACCTGTCCACCAAGCACCGGTCCTACGAGCTGTTCGGTCGCGGGTTCTTCCTCACCGAGGCCCAGATGGACTGGTACAAGTCGCACTACCTCACCGAGCCCGAGCAGGCCCTGGACCCCCGCGTCTCGCCCCTGCTCGCCGACGAGCTCGGCCACGCGCCGCCGGCCTATGTCGTGGTGGCCGGATTCGACGTGCTCCGCGACGAGGGCGAACGCTATGCGGCCGCCCTGTCCGAGGCGGGCGTCGACGTGACCCTCCGTCGTCACAGCGGCCACGTGCACGGCCTGATCAACGCCACGGGTGTGGGCCACGCCGCCCGGGACGCGCTGCTCGAAGCGGTGGGCGTCCTCCACACCCGACTGGTCGCGCCA
>NZ_JAALDV010000330.1:0-2667 GCF_014145045.1 Dietzia sp. DQ12-76 | reverse complement strand
ACGGACCCGAACTCATGCTCTACCACTCCGAGCTCGGCACACTGGGTCTCCACGACAGGAAGCGGATCCGCCGATCCCAACTGCGACAGCTCGAACGTTGGGCCGGACTGGTTCGCGGGGCCGCGCCGGCGGGGTCCACCGTGGACGACGCCACGGCCCGGATCCGGGTCCACGCCGCACTGGCGGTGGTGTTGGACGGCGGACAGGGGACCGGCTTCCATCCCGGAGCCGCGGCGACATTCGCCGCGCTGGCCCGGACCGTACTCCTGCCCCCGGAACGCTAGGTCCGGCGCTGCCGGTCAGACCGGGACGCCGCACCCGGCACTCGCCGTCGCGTCACCGGCCGTCGCCACCCGCGGTCATCACCGGGCACCCCTCCACGCGGTCTCTCGGCCGGATCGGGCAGGCCCCCAGGTCAGCGGGGCGGTATCCGTTCGGGTAACCCGGATAGGTCCTGTTCTCGGTACCGCGTGACCCCAGCGCCCGGCGACGGACCGGGAGCCACCTCACCACGGCGGACCGGGCCCGCAGCGCGGCGTACGCGGCCTTGCGTCTTCCCGGCGGCTGCCACGGGAAGCCGAAGGCCCGGGTCATGTCGTCGTCCACCAGCGACAGGACCGCCGTGCGGACGGCGGGGCGGATCGCCTCCGGATACCAGGAACACATGAGATCGAGCGTGTAGGTGCCGATGAGCTCGTTGTTGCGGTCATAGCGGAAGGTGCGGGCCTCGTAGTCGTCGCGCCACCGGCGGAACTCCCCGATGTCCTCCGGGATGTCGGCGATCTTCATCCGCTGCCCCACCCCGCGGTAGAAGTGGAACGCGGCCAGTCGCTCGTGAGGGTGCAGGCGCCGCCACCCGACCGCATCGATCCACTCCAGCGGCTCGTAGATGAACGTCGACAGCACGTACAGCATGTCGTCGTTGGAGATGTCGTACCGCGCGTGCTGGCGATTGATCACCCGCAGCGCCTCCCTGCCCCTCGGGGAGTCGTAGCCGTGCTCGACCAGCTCCACCATCAGCAGCGCAGTGTCGTCGTATCGCTTCTGCGGCTCATCGCGGAACTGGCCGGCCTCCTCGAGGACCGCCGACACCGAGGGCACACAGTACGTCCGGTACAGGGCCAGCTCGAGCGCCCTCTGGTAGTCCCAGGGGAACTCGTAGGCGGAGGTGATGCGGTGGATCTCCGCCGCATCGGCCACGGGATCGAGCGTCGCGACGAGATCCCGCCAGTACCAGCGGCCCGGCTTGAGCGGCAGCGACGCCGTGAGCGGGTGCTCGACGGCGGCGTCGGCCACCAACTCGGCCGGGATCGGTCCGAACACCCCTGGGACGGTGGCGGTCATCCGGAGATCACAGCCTTCCCATCACGTTGGCCATCATCCACTTGACCACCTTGATGTCCCTCGGCTTGCGGGTCATGGTCATGAGGTTGAGGGGAGCGGCGAACTTCTGGGCCGTGATGGCCTTGGGCCGGGCGAACTCGCGCAGCCCGTCGGCCCCGTGGATCCGGCCGAAGCCCGAGTCGCCGGAGCCACCGAACGGCAGCGACGGGATCCCGGCGAAGGCCAGGAAGGAGTTGACCGACACCATGCCGACGTCGAGCTTCTCCGCCAGCGCCAGACCCCGCTTGCGGTTACCGGTGAAGATCGCGCCACCGAGGCCGTAGCTGCTGGCATTGGCCTTCTCGACCGCCTCCTCCAGGTCCGCGACCGAGTTGATCACGACGGTCGGCCCGAACGTCTCCTCGGTGATCGCCGTCGAGTCCTCGGGCACGTCGACCAGGACGACCGGCTCGACCACCCTCTCCCCGACCGATCCCTCGCCCCCGATGACGGCCGTGCCGCCCCGGGCCAGCGCGTCCCGGACGTGGCGGCGGACGATGTCGATCTGGGCCGGCAGCGTCATGGGGCCGTAGCTGGAGGTCACCGAGGTGCCGGGGGTCAGTGCCCGGACCTTCGCGGCGAACTTGTGGACGAAGGCGTCGCGGACGTCGCGGTGGACATAGATGCGTTCGACCCCGGCGCAGGTCTGCCCCGCGTTGCCCATCGCGCCGAAGACCGCCTGGTCGGCCGCCGAGTCCAGGTCGGCGTCCGCGTCGACCAGGAACGCGTCCTTGCCGCCGCCCTCGATGACGACGGGGGTGAGCGTCTCCGCGCAGGCGGCCATGACCTTGCGGCCCGTCGCGGCCGACCCGGTGAACGCGAGCTTGTCCACACCCGCCCGGCACAGCGCCGCGCCGGTGGAACCATCGCCCGTGATGGTCTGGAACAGCGGCTGCGAGGCGCCGAGCGAATTCCACACCTCGGCGAGCCAGACGCCGACCCCGGGCGTGAGCTCACTGGGCTTGAACACCACCGCGTTGCCGGCGGCCATGGCGTAGGAGAGCGTGCCCATCGGGGTGAACGCGGGATAGTTCCAGGGGCCGATCGCGCCGACGACGCCGTACGGCTGGTATTCGACGTACGCCGCCTGGTTGCTCATCAACAGGCCGGCGGACACCGAACGGCGCCGCAGGACCTTGTCGGCGTTCTTGGCCGCCCACTCCAGGTGGCTCACCGTGAGCATGACCTCGAGCGTGGCGTCCTCGTCCGGCTTGCCGGTCTCGGCGGAGATGAGTGAGGCCAGCTCCTCGGCTCGGGAGGCGATGGCCCGCTTGTACTCCAGCA
>NZ_JAALDV010000033.1:0-14020 GCF_014145045.1 Dietzia sp. DQ12-76 | reverse complement strand
CAGCTCCTCGGGGTCGGCGAGGGCCCGGAGATGCAGGCGGCCGCCGGTCCCACGACAGACGTCCAGCAGGGCGGGTAGGTCCCCGATGCCGGCATCCGCCGCGAACAGACCGCCGTGACCGGCGACCTCTTCGGCCGCCGCCACCAGGTCCCGGCCGGTCAGGGTGGGGGTCCCCGCGACACCCTTGCCCTCCGCCACCGCGGAGATGCCGAAGACCCCCCGGTCCAGCAGGGCGCCGAGCCGACCCAGGTTGTCGGGCACCGCGGCACCCCACAATCCCACGTCGACGAAGGACTCCCCGGCCACGGCCTCGTGCCAGCGGTCGACCTGTTCCACGGTGGTGGCCGCCGGGTCGCCGTTCGTGCCGTAGTCGACCACCGAGGTGATCCCCCCGAGGGCGGCCGACCGGGTTCCCACCGCGACGTCCTCGGTGCTCACATGAGGGTCGACCAGACCGGGCATCAGTACGATGTCGTCGCCGAGATCGACGGTGTGGTCACCCGCCAACCCGACGTCACGCGCCTCGGACCCCGTGCGCACGGAGGAGATCACGCCTCCGTCCACCGTCACGGCGGCCTGCTGGATGCGGCCGTCGACCACGGCGCGGCGGGCGTGGATCAGGAGCTCGTACTTGGCCACGGATCGGTCCTCCTCCGTCTCGGGGGATCTCGGTGACACCGTCAGGTGCCATTGTCCCCCACGGCTGAGGTCCCCCGGGCCGGGGTCGCGGGATAGCGTGAAGGGAACTCGACACCAGACCGGAGGGCCAGCCATGACCGACACCCCCAGCGGATTCGTCCCCACCGCCGACCTCGTCGACGAGATCGGGGAGGGGGTGCGCAGTTGCGACACCCAGTTCCTCGACCTCGGTGGGCGCACCGAGTTCTTCGGACCGATCTCCACCGTCCGGTGCTTCCAGGACAACGCACTGCTCAAGAGTGTCCTGGGCGAACCCGGACACGGCCGGGTCCTGGTGATCGACGGTGACGCCAGCGTGCACACCGCGCTCGTCGGAGACCTCATCGCCGAGCTCGGACGGTCCAACGGCTGGGCCGGGGTGGTGGTGCACGGGGCGATCCGCGACTCGGCGGTCATCGGCGGGATGGACTTCGGGTGCAAGGCCCTCGGGACGAATCCGCGGAAATCGTCGAAGACCGGAGCCGGGGAGCGCGACGTGACGGTGAGCTTCGGCGGGGTCGACTTCGTCCCCGGCGACATGCTCTATGCGGATTCCGACGGGATCGTGGTGCGCTGACCCACACCGACCTCGACTAGGACGCCCCCGCGAGGGACCCGATGGAGCCCACGGCGAGCTCGCCGATCGAGGCCTCCGGACCGTAGCTCCCCAGGGACCCGGGCGCGTACGAGCCGGTCGAGTTGGGCACGTCCACGGACAGGACGACCGAGCCGGTGTTGATGAGCGTCGACAGCAGATCCATCAGCGAGCCGGTACCGAACGAACCGTAGCCCAGGCTCCCCAGCGCGTCGATCGTCGCCGGATCGACCGACATGCAGCGCAGTCCGTTCTGCGTCTGGATCCACACGCAGAACGGGCCCGTCGGTTCATCGGGCGCCGCCGCCGCCGATCCGGCGCCGACGACCAGGGCGGCCGCCATCAGGGCGGACGAGGCCGCGGCGAGCATGGTGGTGCGCATGTCAGGGAACCTCCGGGTAGGCACCCCACCCGGGCGTGGGGCCGTCCTCACGCAGTGTAACGGGTATCACGGTCCGCGTCGGTCGCCCCGGAGAGTTCACGCCTCGCGTCTGATCCACCGCAGGAGCGGACCGAGGGACAGGCGGTCCGTGAGGTCCACCCCGCCCAGTTCGAGCATCGACTCCTCCTCCGGGGTGCGGTCCGCCTTCCGTCGCAGAGCCGCCAACGCGGTCTTGAGCCCCAGGCGCTGGCGGAATCCGAGCTGGTCAGGGGTCACCACGCCGCGCAACTGGAACAATTTGAGGTCGCGGAGCTGGTCGGCGGAGAACTCGCTGGACATGAGGTCTATCCGTGCGTCATCGGTGACCGGGGTGGGACCCACCATGACGACGGCGACCCGGCGACCGGCCTCCACCAGGGCCTCCCAGTTGTCCTTGATGAACGCCGACCCACCCAGACCACCGTCAGGACGCATGCCCGTCACGAGCACGACCGTCCCGGCCACCACGAGCTCGGCGGGATCCACGGAATCGTGATGGGAGCTGCGGGTCTCGAACTCCTCGGCCAACCACCCCGCGTAGCGGCGGGCCCCCGGGTCGTCGTCGTGCAGCACCACCGGGGCCGGACCGGCACCGGACGTCATCTCGGTCACTGAGCTCTCCCCTGTCCGTCCCGGGCGACCACGCGGGCCGCTCGTGCCGCGTACGCCACCACGTCGCCGTCGACCAGCCCTCGACCCCGACGCTCGTCGACGTGTCCGTTGACGGTCACCGCGCCCGACGCGACAGCGTCCTTGGCCTCCGCTCCGGAGTCGAGCAGGGACGCCAGTTTGAGGAACTGGCCCAGGGTCAGCTTGCTGCTCAGATCACACTCGACGTCGTGCACTGGTGGACCGACCCGCGGCGTCACCCGCGGGGTCCGTCCCCGTCCTGCGATATGGCGGCTCATACCGCCGAGCCTATCGGCCCCGCCCTCACGGGGCAGGACCGGTGGGCGGGGCCTGCTCCTCCGGCAGCACCACCCGGCCGCGCCGCGTCACCACGGCCAGGCCCATCCCGCCGGCGACGAGCACCGCGGCGGCCAGACCCAGTGCCACGGTCTGAACGCCGGAGATCCCCAGGGGGGACGAGTCCGACTCGTCCTCCGTCTCCGGTGAGTCCCCTTCCACCGGGAGGGGCGGGAGTTCGCTGAGGACGGGCAGATCCGTCACCTCGACCCGCGCGCCGGAGCCGGTCCCCTGTGCGGAGGCCACAGGACCGCCGGCCATGGCGAGCGACAGGCACAGCGCCGCGAGAAAGGCGACGACCAGAGGGATGAACACGGCACCGGACACGGCGGCAGGGCGACGGCGGACCATGTATGCCTTCCGTGACGACGGCCGGGGCGGCCTGAAGCGAGGTGCCTCACATCTTAGGTTCTATTAAGGCGAAACGATACCCCGCGGTGCGGCCACGACCGCGCGTCCCCTGGTCAGCGCTGTGCGACGTCCGTGGGTCGCACGGGCGACGGCAGCGCGGTCTCCCCCATCAGGAAGCGGTCGACCGAGGCCGCCGCGGCGCGCCCCTCGGCGATCGCCCACACGATCAGCGATTGGCCGCGCCCCATGTCGCCTGCGACGAACACCCCGTCGACGTTGGTCGCGTACTTCTCGTCCCGGTCCACATTCCCCCGGTCGCTGAAATCCACCCCGAGGTCGGAGCACAGCCCCGACTTCTGCGCCCCCGTGAACCCCATCGCCAGCAGGACGAGATCCGCCGGGTACTCGAAGTCGGTGCCGGGCACCGCCTCGAAACGCCCGTCGACCATCTTCACCTCGGACCCCTTGAGCGCGGTCACATGGCCGCCCTCACCGAGGAACTCGGCGGTCGAGACACTGTAGATCCGCTCGCCGTTCTCCTCGTGCGCCGACGCCGTCCGGAACATCAGCGGATAGACGGGCCAGGGGGTCGAGGCGGCACGGGTCGCGGGAGGCCTGGGCATGATCTCGAAGCTCTTGACCGACTTCGCGCCCTGGCGGGTGGCTGTTCCGAGGCAGTCGGCGCCGGTGTCGCCACCGCCGATGATGATCACATGCTTGTCCCGCGCGTGGATCTCGGGCAGACCGTCGGAGTCCACGACCGGATCACCGACGGCGGCCTTGTTGGCCAGCGGCAGGTAGTCCATCGCCTGGTGGATCCCGTCGAGCTCCCGTCCCGGGACCGGGAGGTCCCGGCGCATGGTCGCGCCGCCGCAGAGGACGACCGCGTCGAACTCCGCGCGCAGCTGCGAGGCGGTGATGTCCTTGCCCACGTTGACGCCGGGGCGGAAGACCGTGCCCTCCGCCTCCATCTGGGCGAGGCGACGGTCGATGATCTTCTTCTCCATCTTGAACTCGGGGATCCCGTAGCGCATGAGACCACCGATGCGGTCATCGCGCTCGAAGACCGTGACCGAGTGCCCGGCGCGGGTGAGCTGCTGTGCGGCCGCCAGCCCTGCGGGCCCGGACCCTACGATCGCCACCGACTGTCCGGTACGGAAGGAGGGGATCACCGGCTCCATGTCGCCGTCTTCCCACGCCTTCTCGGCGATCTCCACCTCGACCTGCTTGATCGTCACCGGTGGCTGGTTGATCCCCAGGACGCACGAACCCTCGCACGGGGCCGGACAGAGTCGACCCGTGAACTCGGGGAAGTTGTTGGTCGCGTGCAGACGGTCCACGGCCGCGTCCCACCGTCCCCGGTGCACGAGGTCGTTCCACTCCGGGATGATGTTGCCGAGCGGGCACCCCTGGTGGCAGAACGGGATGCCGCAGCTCATGCAGCGACTGGCCTGGGTCTTCAGGTCGTCTTCCGGGAGGGTCGTCGACTCGTAGACCTCCTTCCAGTCCATGATTCGCAGGTCCACCGGGCGGCGCGCGGGGAGCTCGCGTTCGGTGTGCTTGAGAAAGCCCTTGGGGTCAGCCATTTGCGGCCTCCATGATCGCCTCGTCCACGTTGCGTCCGTCCTTCTCCGCCTGCTCGATGGCGAGCAGCACGCGCTTGTAGTCGCGCGGCATGACCTTGGCGAAGTGATTCACGTTCTGCGCCCACCCGGACAGGATCTCCCGGGCGCGGGCCGAGTCGGTCTCGGCGGCGTGCTGCTCGACGATGCGGTGCAGGAACTCGACGTCCTCTGTCAGCAGCTGCTCGATCTCGACGAGTTCGTCGTTGAGGTTCGCGGGCAGCTGCCCGTCTGGGTCGTAGAAGTACGCGACACCGCCCGACATCCCGGCCGCCACGTTGCGACCGGTCGACCCGAGCACCACCACCTGACCGCCCGTCATGTACTCGCAGGCGTGGTCACCCACGCCCTCGACCACCGCGGTGACACCCGAGTTCCGGACGCAGAAGCGCTCGCCCACGATTCCCCGCAGGAAGATCTCGCCTCTGGTCGCCCCGTAGCAGATCACGTTTCCGGCGATGATGTTGTTCTCCGCCACGAAGTCCGGAGCCGCGTCCAGGGCGGGCCGGACCACGATCCGTCCCCCGGACAACCCCTTGCCCACGTAGTCGTTGGCGTCACCGAACACCCGCTGGGTCACGCCCGCGGCGAGGAACGCCCCGAAGGAGTTGCCCGCCGAACCGGTGAAGGTCAGGTCGATCGTCCCCTCGGGCAGGCCGGCCGCACCGTACGCCTTGGAGATCTCGTGACTGAGCATGGTGCCGACGGAGCGGTTGACGTTGCAGATCGGGTATCGACCGGTGGACGGACCGCTCGACGGGTCGGCGATCACCGACCGGAAGTCCTCGATGAGCGTGCGGTCGAGCACACCCTCCAACTTGTGGTCCTGCTGCTTGGTGCAGCGCAGGTCCTGGTGCATGAAGGGGGAGTCCGCCTGGGCGAAGACCGGCTCGAGGTCCAGCTTCGCGGCCCGCTTGTTGTGCGCGAACGCCCGGGACTTGTCCAGGCACTCGGAGCGTCCGATCGCCTCGTCGAGGGATCGGAAACCCAGCTCGGCCAGGTACTCGCGGACCTCCTGCGCGACGAACTCCATGAAGTTCACCACGTACTCGGCCTTGCCGTTGAACCGCTCACGCAGCACCGGGTTCTGGGTGGCCACACCCACAGGGCAGGTGTCGAGGTGGCAGACGCGCATCATGACGCATCCGGCCACGACGAGCGGGGCGGTGGCGAAACCGAACTCCTCGCCACCGAGCAGCGCGGCGACGATCACGTCGCGGCCCGTCTTGAGCTGCCCGTCCACCTGCACGACGATCCGGTCGCGTAGCCCGTTGACCAACAGCGTCTGCTGGGTCTCTGCGAGCCCCAGCTCCCACGGCCCACCCGCATGCTTGAGCGAGGTCAGCGGCGAGGCGCCCGTGCCACCGTCGTGGCCGGAGATCAGCACCACGTCGGCGTGGGTCTTGGACACGCCCGTCGCGACGGTCCCCACGCCCTGCTCGGCGACGAGCTTGACGTGGATCCGCGCCTCGGGATTGGCGTTCTTCAGGTCGTAGATGAGCTGCGCCAGGTCCTCGATCGAGTAGATGTCGTGGTGCGGCGGCGGCGAGATCAACCCGACGCCCGGCGTGGACCCACGGACCTCGGCCACCCAGGGATAGACCTTGCCCGGCGGGAGCTGTCCGCCCTCGCCCGGCTTGGCACCCTGGGCCATCTTGATCTGGATATCGGTGCAGTTGGCCAGGTAGTTGCTGGTCACGCCGAACCGGCCGGAGGCGACCTGCTTGATGGCGGACCGGCGCCAGTCCCCGTTGGGGTCGGGGGTGAACCTCGCGATCGACTCGCCGCCCTCTCCCGAGTTGGACCGGGCGTGCAGGCGGTTCATCGCGATCGCGAGGGTCTCGTGCGCCTCCGCGGAGATGGAACCGTAGCTCATCGCGCCGGTGGAGAACCGCTTGACGATCTCCGACACCGGCTCGACCTCGTCGATGGGCACCGGCGAGCGGTCGCTCCTGAGCTCGAACAGGCCGCGCAGGGTGGCCAGACGCTCCGACTGATCGTCGACGAGCGCGGTGTACTCCTTGAAGATCTCGTACCGGCCGGAGCGCGTGGAGTGCTGGAGCTTGAACACCGTGTCCGGGTTGAACAGGTGGTACTCGCCCTCGCGCCGCCACTGGTACTCGCCGCCGATCTCGAGCTCGCGGTGGGCCGCCTCCTCGGGACGCGGCAGGAACGCGAAGCGGTGCCGACGGGCCACGTCCTCGGCGATCTCGTCGAGGCCGATCCCGTCGATCGGGCTGATCGAGCCGGTGAAGTACTCGTCACACAGCTCCTGCGACAGTCCGGTGATGTCGAACAGCTGGGCGCCCGTGTAGGAGGCGAGCGTGGAGATACCCATCTTGGACATCACCTTGAGCACGCCCTTGGCGGCCGCCTTGCGGTAGTTGGCGCAGGCCTCGACCGTGTCGATACCGGTGAGGTCGCCCGTCTTGACGAGCTCGTCGATCGACTCGAAGGCCATGTACGGGTTGATGGCGTTGGCGCCGTAGCCGAACAGCACCGCCATGTGGTGCACCTCGCGGGCGTCACCCGACTCCACCACCAGGCCGACTCTCGTGCGGGTCTTCTCCCGGACCAGGTGGTGGTGCACCGCGGAGGTCAACAGCAGCGACGGGATGGGGGCGTTGCGCTCGTCGGACTCGCGGTCCGAGAGCACGATGATCGCGGCCCCGTCGTCGATCGCCTCCGAGACCTCGCGGCGGATGCGCTCCAGCGCGATCCGCAGGCCCCGGCCGCCGTGCGCGACGTTGTAGAGCCCGCGCACGGTCACCGCACGCAACCCCGGGTGGGTGTCCCCCGCCGCCAGCAGTGAGGCGAGCTCGGCGTTGCCCAGGATCGGGTTGTCGAGCCTGATCTGGCGGCACGAGTCCGGACCGGGGTTGATGAGGTCGCCCTCGGGCCCGAGCGTCACCCCGTAGCTGGTGACGAGCTCCTCGCGGATGGCGTCGAGCGGCGGGTTGGTGACCTGGGCGAACCGCTGGGCGAAGTAGTCGAACAGCATGCGGGCCCGCTGCGAGAGCACCGGCAGCGGGGTGTCGGTGCCCATCGACCCGGTCGCCTCGGCCCCGACCCGGGCCATCGGGGACACCAGGATGCGCAGTTCCTCCTCGGTGTAGCCGAAGACCCGCTGCCGCAGCACCACGCGTTCGTGGCTCATGATCTCCTGGTTGACCTGGGGGAGGTCGCCGAGGCGGATCATGCCGTCGTCGAGCCACTGCTGGTACGGGTGTTCCGCGGCCAGCTGCGCCTTGATCTCCTGGTCGTCGATGATCCGCCCCGCGGCGGTGTCGACCAGGAACATGCGACCGGGGCGCAGGCGGGTCTTGGTGACGACCTTGTCCTGCGGGATGTCCAGGACGCCGACCTCCGAGGCCATGACGACGAGGCCGTCGTCGGTGACCCAGATCCGGGAGGGGCGAAGCCCGTTGCGGTCGAGGACCGCTCCGATGACGGTGCCGTCGGTGAAGGTGATCGACGCCGGACCGTCCCAGGCCTCCATGAGCGAGGCGTGGTACTCGTAGAACGCCCGCTTGGCCGGATCCATGGTCTCGTGACGCTCCCAGGCCTCGGGGACCATCATCATCACGGCGTGCGGGAGAGTGCGGCCGGCCAGCGTCAGCAACTCGAGTGCCTCGTCGAACCGCGCGGTGTCGGACCCACCCGGGGTGCAGACGGGCAGCGCTGCCGACAGGTCCTCGATGTGCTCGCTCGACATGAGCGACTCCCGGGCCCGCATCCAGTTCTCGTTGCCGCGAGCGGTGTTGATCTCTCCGTTGTGTGCGACGTAGCGGAACGGGTGCGCGAGCGGCCAGGCCGGGAAGGTGTTGGTGGAGAACCGGGAGTGCACGATTCCCAGGGCGGACTCGACGCGCTCGTCCTGAAGATCGAGGTAGAAGTCCGGGAGCTGCTTCTCCGTCAGCATTCCCTTGTAGACGAACGTGCGGGGGCTCAGGGACGGGAAGTACACGGTCTCGGAGCCCAGGTCGCCCTTGCCGGGCCCCTTGGATCCGAGTTCGTGCTCGCACCGCTTGCGGACCACGAAGCACTTGCGCTCCAGCGCGAGCTCGGTGAGCAGGGCCCCGTCGGCACCCGCGGCCTTGACGAAGATCTGGTGGATGGTGGGCTGCGCGTCGCGGGAGATCGCCCCGACCGTCGAGTCGTCCACCGGGACCTCGCGCCATCCGATGACGGTGACCCCCTGCTCCGCGGCGATCCGCTCCACCAACCGCATGGCGTCCATCGCGAGCATCCGGGACTGGGGGAGGAAACACAGGCCGGTCGCGTACGCACCGGCCTCGGGCAGCTCCAGGTTCTGCTCCGCCCGCATCACCTCGCGGAAGAACCGGTCCGGCACCTGGATCATCAGGCCCGTGCCGTCACCGGTGTTGGCCTCGGCTCCCACCGCACCCCGGTGTTCGAGGTTCACGAGCGCGGCGATCGCCTTCTCGACGATGTCCCGGGACTGGCGTCCGTACATGTCCACGACGAACGCGACACCACAGGAATCGTGTTCATATTCAGGGCGGTACAAGCCTTTGGGGCCGGGAGTCGTCATAATCTGCTCGCCTTCGTTTGTCGACGGGCGGACTCCGTGGTGGCTGGAGCACCCGCACTCAGATCACCGTGGTGCTCTGGCCCGCAAATAATATGGGGAAAAGGGGTTAGCCGCACAATTCGGTTTCGTCAATCAACGCCGACTGACGTGGGACACGGATTCCACCCTGTGAGATTTCTCTCAGGTCGCACGTGCAACCGGCGCCGAAACGGCGACCGCCCCGCTCCGAGTGGTCCACTCGGAGCGGGGCGGAACGCGCCTCGGTTCGCCGATCGCGTGTCAGGTCACCGGATGAAGGGCAGCGGAGGCAGGGTGACACCGTCCGGCAGCACCACCTCGTAGTCTCCGAGCGATCCCGTGGTGACGATCGCCGCGTTCGCGGCCACCGCGACGCCCCCCGCGGCACCCGGTTCTCCCCCGCGACCGTTGGGGGTTGTCGGCCCGGGGGCCGGCGGCGCCTCGGGAACGGCGACCGGGGCGGGCGGCGCCATGGGCATCCCGGGCAGTGGTGGCAGGACCAGCCCGAGGTCCATGACCGACTGCCCGATCATCGGGGCGGCGGCGATCGAACCACCGACGAGGACCACCGGCAGCAGGATCGGCAGTGACCCGACCGCGGAACCGACCGTCGAACCCAACGGGGCCAGGGATGCGGTCAGGGAACCGACCGGGGCGAGCGACCCCTCGACGGAACCCGGTTCCAATGAACCCGTCGGGAGAGAACCCTCCACCGAGCCTTCGTCGAGCGAGCCGGGCTCCAGCGACCCGGGTTCCAACGACCCCTCGAGGGAGCCCTCCAGCGACCCGGCCTCGGAGCCCACCGACAGCGGCGCCAGTGAGGCGGGATCGAGCGAACCCGGCTCCAGCGAGCCCTCGAGCGAACCCTCATCCGACCCCGCGGACAGCGGCGCGAGCGAGGCGGGATCGAGCGACCCCTCGCCCCCCTCCGAACCGAGCGCGAGGAGCACGGTCACCGCCACGAGCGAACCGGCCTGGACGGATCCCGGCTCGAGAGATCCCTCCTCCGAACCCGCGGACAGCGGCTCCAACGAACCGGGTTCCAGCGATCCTGGCTCCAGTGAGCCAGGCTCCAGCGACCCCGGCTCCAGCGAGCCCTCGAGCGAACCCTCATCGGACCCCGCGGACAGCGGCGCGAGCGAGGCCGGATCGAGGGAGCCCGGCTCAAGGGAGCCTTCCAACGAACCCTGCCCCAGCGAGCCGGGGTCGAGGGAGCCGGGCTCGAGGGAACCCTCGAGGGACCCTTCTTCACCGGATCCCGCCGACCCGAGCAACAACTCGAGATTCAGTCCCAGTCCGAGGTCGAGCGACCCCTCCTGAGCACCTGCGACCGCCGGGGACCCGGATGCCGCGAGAAGGGCCGCGCCGGCAACGGCCGCCGCACGAATGTGTAGTGCACGTTTCGATGACATCTTCGGTCCTCTGTTCGGTCGGTGTCTCCACGCGGGATGGCTAGCACCAATCCCCCTGCCTCATACCCACATCGTGGAAACTCAGGATAGTGTTACCTTCATCACAGTTCCACCGGTGCGGGCGCGGCATTCTCCTCGCGGTCGTCGGCCAGGCACCCGGCACCGCCTAGGCTCGGCGCGTGACCACCCCGCCCGACACCCCGTCGCCCCGGATTCGACCGCTGCGCCGGATGGCGGACGGGACCGTCAAGCAGACGAACCCCTTCACCGGCACCGAGGTGTGGACGGTCCCGGGCCGCGGTAACCGCCCCGTCGACCATCACCCCGGCGAGGTCCGCCCGGTGGACCCGGTCGCCCCGGAGGCTCACTGCGCGTTCTGCGTGTCCCGACTTCGCGAGACCACCCCGGAGAAGTCGCGCCTGGTACGCGACGGCAGCACGTGGAGGACCCTCGACCGGGTCGCCCCGGACCAACTCGACCTGACGACGCCCGAGTTCAGGCTCTTCGGGAACCTCTTCGAGATCGTCTCGCTCGACTACTGGAAAGCGGTCCACGGCTATCGGATCCCGGCCGGAGCCTCCGCGCATCAGTCCGCCTACCTCGAGACCGAGGCCGGTGTCGAACACGTCCGTTCGCTGCTCCGGACCCGGATCGCGGCAGCACAGGGGGATCCGTCCATCGTCGATGCCATGGATACCGCGGAACTGGCCGCGCGCTCGGAGAGCTTCTTCGGCGGCTGCCACGATGTCGTGGTGGCCCGCCGCCACCTCGTCGAGGGCGCCGCCACCACCGGGGGGCATGCCTCCTCGGGATCCCTCGACCCGGCCGAACACCAGCACTTCATCGCGTTCACCGTCCGCGCCATGCGGAACCTGTACCGCGACAACCCCCACGCCCGATACGTGTCGGTGTTCCAGAACTGGCTGCAGCCGGCGGGCGCGTCGTTCGCCCATCTGCACAAGCAGCTCGTGGCGATCGACGAGATCCCGGCGAAGACCGTTCGCGAGGTGGCCGCCCTGGAGAGCGAACCGGACCTCTACGACACCCTCGGGATCGGTCTCGCGGTCTCGGAGGGACTGGTGGTGGCGGCCAACGAGCACGCCGTGGCGGTGGTCGGGGTGGGGCACCGGTATCCCGCCCTCGTCGTCTACTCGCGGTCGGCGGCGAGCGATCCGTGGGAACACTCGCCGGAGGAACTCCGCGGGGTCTCCGATCTGCTGCACGCCTGCCACGCCGCCACGGGCCCTCTGGTGCCGACAAATGAGGAGTGGCACACCCGACCTCCCGGCGTCGCCGCCCCGATGCCGTGGCGGATCGTGCTCAAGTGGCGGATCTCCACCCCGGCCGGGTTCGAGGGGGCGACCGGGATCCACGTCAACACCATCGACCCGTGGGCCCTGCGTGATCGGGCCGCGCCGCGGCTGGAGCAGTTGCGCGCGTCGGGTCTGATCGCCGACATGGCGCTCGGGGCCGAGTGCGGGGACGTGAAGGGGACGAGGCCCCTCGGGTGAGACCGAACCAGGGCGCCGTCGGCCGGGAACGGGGGCCGTCGACTAGATCGCGCGACGCGCCCGGCCCCGGGGGAGCCTGGCCGCGGTGGCCTCTCGGATGCCCGGCACGGAGGCCGGGATGACGACGGGGCCGGAGAGCGCCGGGTCGAGCAGCATCGCGGTCGGCGTCTCCTCCGAGCCCATGTTGATGCTGCGGCAGAGCTCGTAGGCGTCCTCGTCCCGCCAGATGTTCACCCAGTGCACCTCAAGGCCCTCCCGCGCGGCGCGCCGCCGCAGTGCGGAGGAGTACGGACACCCGGGGCGCCACAGGACCACCACGGCGTGCTCGGTGCAGGCGCTGCGCACCGACTGAAGGGGCTCGTGACCGGTCATCCTGAGCGGAGAGTTCCACAGTGCCACCACGGTGGTGAGGGCCAACACCAGCAGCGCCGGTGCGGCTCCGTGACCGAAACCCACGATGATCCACGCGAGCGCACACCCGACTGCCACGACGGCCACAGGGCCGAACCAGTGGCCGGGGACGATCTCGCGCCCCGCTCGTGCGAAGGGGTGTGTCACGCGCACGACCATACGCGTCCGCGTTCCGGGTTCGCCCGCGCATTGACCGAATTGTGATGCGTCCACGATCGGCTCTCCGGTCGTCGCGGGTGGCGGTAGCGTCGGTGCCATGACGGACTCACGCCCGCCGACCCGCACCCCGCAGACCCGCACCCGAAAGGTCCGCGACCTCACCGGGCCGGGTATCACCACGGCGTTCGGGATGGAGGGCACCGATCTGGGGATCACGGCCCGGACACCCTCCGGGCGCCTGCTCGCCGTGTTCGGCGACACCTTCGCGGGGGCGGGGGTGGGTGCCCCCCACGTGGGTCGGCCCCACCCCGGGATCGCGCAGTGCACTCCCACCACCGACGAGCGGCCCGGGCCGGGGAATCCGGACTGGAGATCCCCCGTCGGCCTGTTCGCGGACGACATCGATGCGTCCGGTGGCCTGGTGTGGACGGGTGCGGCCGGCCCCGGCCCACCGGACTACGCGGGTCAGCTCGTCGACTACGTCCACGGGCGCGGCTGCTCCACGGTCCTGCCCGGTGATGTCCTCACCCTCGGTGACACCATGTATCTCCAGGTGATGGTCAACGAGGGTCTCGGGACGGTCACGCGGACCGAGATCCACCGCTCCGTCGACGACGGCGACACCTGGGAGCCGACCGGCGTCACGTTCTCCCCCCTGCTCGAGGGCGGGCACCGTCAGCTGTGGACCTGGGAGTCGGGCGGGGACGGATTCGTCTACGTGCTGTCGACCGGTTTCCAGCGGGACAAGGGGGTCATCCTGATGCGGGTCCGCGAGGAGGACCTGGCCGACCCCGGCGTCAACGGATGGCAGTCGTGGGGTTTCCGAGACGGGGCATGGGGCTGGGGCAACCCCACCACCATCGTGCTGCCGGGCCGTATCGGCGAGATGTACCTGCGGCGGTGCGAGGACTTCTGGACCCTGACCTACTTCGACGCGGAGCACTACCGGATCGACTGCCTCACTTTCGCGCACATCGGAGTGGACCTCCTGGACCGCTCGGTGACCGCCCACACGACGCTCCTGCACGGGTGTGCCTGGGGCGACGAATCCGACGGATCCGATCCGACCGCCGGCCCGGCGCGGGTCGCCCAGCTCTACTGCGGTTGCCCCGTCCCCGGGTCCACTCCGGAGGAGTGGCACCTCGTGGTGAGCCAGTGGAACACCCACGACTCGGCCGCGGGCCCCGCCGGTTGGCCGTACCGATCGATGCAGTTCGTGGGCTCCATCCCCCGACCGCCGGGGGCGTCCGGGCCGGGGTGACCCGCCGCCGGCGGGTGCGACCAGCCCGCTAGGCCCAGGGCAGGGGGCCCAGGTTCCGCG
>NZ_JAALDV010000329.1:3244-6108 GCF_014145045.1 Dietzia sp. DQ12-76 | reverse complement strand
GACGAGCCCTCCCGGACTCCCCCCTCCCCCGGCGGCGGCGAGCGCGGCGGCAGCAGGCGCCGCCGGGCCGGAGGGCCGAATCACTCCGTCCACATTCCACGCCGACAGCAGATCGACACCGTTCGCGCCACCCAACGCCGATGTCGAGACCACCCGGTACGGGCTGGGGATGTCCAGGTCGGCGAGGTTGGCGTCCATCACGGCGGGGCTGTAGACGGTGTTGACCGTCGCTCGTGCCTGCTCTTCCGCGGCGGCCTGGGCTGCCGCCATGACGGCGGCGGTGTGAGCGGTCGGCGGGCCGTGGACGCCGTCGTATCCCGGGGTGTTGAGCTGGGCGGCCTGGAGCGACGCGGACTCCTCCCCGATTCTGGCCTTGGTGGTGATGAAGCCGTCCTCGGCGGTGCTCGCCTTGGTGGCCACTACTTCGAGGACCGTGGCCAGTCTGTCGACCGATTCGGTGAACGATCCCACCGAGGTGCTGGCCTGGCTGGCGAACTCACCCTGCCATTGGCTGCCCAGCGCGTCGCCCAAACCGCGTCGCAGGTCAGCCGCCGCTGTGCGGAGGCGTGTCGCGACGGTGCTGACCCGATCCCGGACGTCGTGGAACTGGGACGGGTCCAGAGCCTGAGCCCCGGACACCAGCCTCTCCAGTGGGGCTCCGGACACCTCCTCGGGACCCACGCGGTCATACCCGCGCGGCACACCGAGCCCTTCGGCGGCGTCCAACATCGTGAGGGTCGCCCCGATCGAGCCCATCAATCCCAGACTCTGCAACCCTGCCGGCTCCTGCGCCGCCTTCCCCAGCGCGGCCGCCACCGCCTCGTCCTGTGCCTCGATCAAACCGCCGGCGGCAGCGAAGAGCATGGACATCGCCTTGGCCTGGTCGATGAAGCCATTGAGAAGCGTCCGAAGATCCTCCCCCACGAACACCGAATACACGGCGCCGATCTGGCGGGCGGTGTCGAAGGAATTGGGGGTTGCGATCTGATTCCCGAAAACCTCCACTCTGGCTTGCCGTCCGAGTTCGCGAGAAAAATGTTCGCTCGATCGGACGCACAACTCGGCGGCATCAGCTGAAAGATGAATAGTCATCGAAAGTCACCTTTTGGTATATAAGTCATTATCGGACGAATCGCTTTGTCCAGCGCATCACACGCATTCGTGAGTGGTCTTCCCCGGAATTCGTTGAGACCGGTTACCAGGTCGAACCTGACCCAAGCTGTTCCGCGGGATGTGAAGAACAACTGAATGCATGAGCTGTCGAATGCGTCGACCACTTCCGTCAGTCGGAGCCCGTTCCTGCCTCCTGAGGGGGCCTCGTCGAGCACTTCGAACGAAGCGTCAGCAAGATACTCCTCGCGCGACTTCCACGTCGCCAAGACGCTTATGTCGACTTCGTCGGACGCCCAGCCGCAAACCATCATTTCTCCGGGGTTGTGCCGGGTGTACTCCTCAACCTCTTCGACCGGCCCGCCGACGCCCTCCTCCACCGCTTCAATGGGGATCTCGGCGCACGGGTCGAAAAGTGGTGGCCGCTGCTCAATCGGCAGGTCCCAGGGGTTGCCCGGCTCCTCGGTGACTGCTGAGCTCGTCGTCGCCCTGTCGCCGTCTTGACCCACTCCGCACGCGGACACCACCGCGAGCGCGGCGAACGCGGCGACTGCTCCCCTTATCGTCCTCACGATCTATTTGACGCCCCGGCCGGACGGACGGTTCCACCCCATTCATCGCGGCCACTCCGGAGACCAGCCCGGCACTGGAACCGCCCGCCTGACACGCGCCGTCGTACCAGGCGAGGGCACACGAGCCGGGACAGGGGGACCCGGTGGGATATTCGGTTGCTGCAGGGAGTCGGTAGGACACTGGTGGCGCGACGACGGCGAGCCGCGATCGGATCCTCCATCGGCAAGAAGTTCGGCGAACTGGTCTACGAATCGCTGACCGAACACCACGCCCTGCTGCTCCGGCAGTACCACTAGGCGATCTGCGATCTAGGGGGAAGGACCACCGGTGGACGAGCACGGGGGGTTGATTGAACCCCGGAAGCGCGACCGAGGACCGGGTGTCTCGGAGCGCCAAGGACGAGGCAGAGGCCGAGAGGAAGCGGGAGATACACGAGCTGAATCGCCGGATTCACAAGCGGAGGCTGTGGCCCGGGCAAGTAATCCGACCGTCTCACTTCGAGGCCTTCATCGTGGTGGCCGCGACGATGTACCTGCTGACGGCCTGGTTGCTCATCTCTCCCATGATCGTGGCGTTCTGGCCCCGGTAGACGCCGCTGCCCCGGATGCAACCCCTGAACTGCGCCGACGCAGTGTGTCGTACCCAGGTGATCTAATCGAACGCATGAGCGAGACAGTGAGTGGTGTGACGGCGGGGACAGAGTTGGCGGTAGTACTCGCCTCGCTCGATCAACACCTGCAGCGCGACTGGACCGATGCCCCGCCGCCCCAGCTGCACGCCGAACTCGTGGCGCTCGAGCAGATCCAACGCCGCATCCGCGCGACACAGGCCCGCGTCATGGCCGCCGCCCGCGCCACCAGCACTGCCCGCGAGATGGGCTTCATCAACGATCGCCAGATGCTCACCGGGGGGCTCAGGCTGGCACCCGGGGACGCCCGCGGACGACTCGACGACGCCGGTATCGCCGAGTCGGCGCGTATGCGCGCCAGCGCCTCCGGCGCCGTGTCCGCCGGTCAGCTCCGAGTCATCGGTAAGGCCTTGGACGCGCTGTCCGATGAGTGCGACGACGAGGTGCGCGATCGCCTGGAGCAGAAGTTGATCGAGGCTGCCGAGAAGTCCACCACCCGGCAGCTGCAGGACCACGCCCACCGGCTGCTCGACGCTCTCGACCCGGGCCGCAC
>NZ_JAALDV010000329.1:0-3175 GCF_014145045.1 Dietzia sp. DQ12-76 | reverse complement strand
TCCCGCCGCAGATCCGTGACCTGCGGAGGCCAGGGACTGGACCTCATGGCCACCGCGAGCATGACCATGGACCCGCAGCTGGCGGCTCTCATGCGCGAGGTCCACGCCCGCTGGGGCCAACCCGGCCGGCTGTGGCCCGACCCCGATGCACCGGACACCCGCAGTGACGGCCAGCGGATGCATGACGCGATGGTTCACGCGCTGCAGCTGGCCCTGTCCGCCGACGCCCGCCGGACCGGGGCGCCCGCGGCGATCGTCGTGCGCGTCGACCTCGACCAACCCACCACACTGGCCGGCTGCGGGCAGAGCGACGGCGGCATCCGCATCCCGGTGCTGCAGGCCCTGTCCATGGCGCGCGGCAACCACTGGTTCCTGGCTCTGTGCGACCAGGAGATGGACCTCAAGCTCTACCGCAGCCGCAGAACCGCCTCCCGCTATCAACGGCTCGCCCTGTTCGCCGCATACGGAGGGTGCACCCACCCGGACTGCGACCAGGACGCCAGACACTGCGAAGCACACCACAGCGCAGCGCCCTGGTCAGCCGGCGGGCTGACGAACATCGACCAACTCGCCCTGGCCAGCGGCGACTGCCACGCCATGATCCACGCGACCGGCTGGAGGACGATCCCCGACCGCACCGCGCCTCAGGGAGTCCGATGGATCCCACCCTCCGGCACACCACGTGTCGCGGCACCACCACCGGCCAAGGCGGGACAGCAGCCGCTGGCACCCCTCGAAGCGCCGATTCTGCCGTTCGCGCTGCTCCGAGACCTCGACGACGGCATCCGCCGACGGTTCGGCGCCGCCGCTGATGGGGAGAGGGCGAAGGCCGCGTGACCCCGGGGACGGTCAGTCGCCGTCTAGATGGGCAGGGTCGTATCCGAGATGGCGAAGTCGCGGAGCCAGTCGATGAACAGGGCCCACGCGCCGGAGAGCAGCAGCAGGCCCACGATGATGAGCATCACGCCACCGAACACCTGGATGGCGCGGGTGTGCCTCTGGAGCCAGCCGACGGTACGCATCGCCCAGGTCGAGCCGAAGGCCACCAACACGAACGGCAGACCGAGACCCAGGCAGTAGGCCACGATCAGCACGACGCCGCGCGCTGCGTCGACACCCGTCCCCGCGGCCACGGACAACGCCGCCGCCAGGGTCGGCCCCAGACACGGCGTCCAGCCCAGCGCGAAGACGGCACCCAACATCGGTGCGCCGACCCACGTCGAGAGAGACTTGGGCTGCATGCGCGTGTCCCGCTGCAGGGTCGGCACGAGGCCGATGAAGACCAGGCCCATGAGAATCGTCACCACACCACCGAGACGCTGCAGCAGCTCCTGCTGCGGTGCCAGGTACTGCACGGTGCCCAACACCATGGCGCTGAGCGCCACAAACACCACGGTGAACCCGCCCACGAAGAGCAGCGACGCCGCCACCACGCGCATGCGGGAGGCGCGGCGGGTGCGGCGTTCGTCCACGGTCATCGTCGCCGTCGCGGCCCGCTGACGCTCGGCTGCGGCCACGGTGACCGGGGGACGCTCGGCCCCCACGACACTCGCCAGGTACGCGACGTACCCGGGCACCAGTGGGATCACACACGGCGAGGCGAAGGACACGAGCCCTGCCAGGACACACGCGCCCAGCGCCAACAGGATCGGGCCGCTGGCCACGGTCTGCTGGAAGGTCTCCCCCACGCTCTGCGCGAGCAGGATCGTCTCCGGGGTCACACCGGCTCGACCTCCTCGGCGAGGATCGCCGACACGGTGTCCCGCAGCTTGTCATCGGTGATCTCGGCCAGGTACACCGCCGCCACCCGGTGCTGCTTGTCCAAGATGATCGTGGCCGGCACCACGGACGTCGGGAACCCACGCAGTGCGGCCACAGCGGCGTTACTGGGATCCCAGATGGACGGGAACGTGATGCCGTTGTCCTCGACGAAGTCGACGGGCTTCTGGCGGTTGGGATCGCGGAGGTTGATACCGAACACGGTCGCGCCCTGGGGCTCGAACTCGTCCTGCAGCCGCTGCAGGTCGTCGGACTCGGCGCGACACGGGCCGCACCACTGGCCCCACAGGTTCAGAATCACGACCTGCCCCTCGAAGTCCTCCTGGACGTTGAGCGTGCGATCCGGGTCCAACAGGTCCGGACCGGTGAGCGTGGCGACGGGTCTGCGCTCGGACGGGGGATCGTAGTGGATCTCCAGCTGGCCGTCCGGGCTGACGAACTCGAACGTCTCCGGGCCCGTCACCACCGCGTCCGTGCTGGTCGCGCAAGCACCGGTGACGAGGGCGCCCGCCAGGAGCAGGGCGCCGAGTGCGGCCTTGGGGTGTCGCATGGATCAGGCTCCCGTCTGCGACGGGTCAGACGCACCCGCCGGCTCGGAGTAGACGATCTCGCGCAGCGTGGTCCCCTCGAAGACCAGGGAGGTGATCGAGGCCAGAGAACACTGCCGCGAACGGGGGTCATGCCACAGTCGACGGCCCTCGAGGAACCTCCGCGTGGTGTACACCGGCAGCTGGTGGCTCACCAGGACCGCCTCGTGTCCGCGGGCGGAGTCGAGCGTGGAGTACACGGCCCCGATCATCCGATGCGCGATCTGCAGGTACGGCTCACCCCACGAGGGCCGCAGCGGATTGACCAGGATCGGCCAGTACCGAGGGTTGCGCAGGGCACCATCCCGGCCGCCGACCTTGTTGCCCTCGAAGCGGTTGTCGGCCTCGATGATGTCCGCGTCGATCCCCACCGGAAGGCCCAACGCCTCGGCCAGTGGGGCGGCGGTCTCCTGGGCGCGCTGCAGCGGCGAGGCGACGACCGACACGATGTCGTGCCCCTGCCCGAGGGTGCGGGCCACGGTCTCGGCCTGACTCCGCCCCAGCTCGGAGAGCCGGAAACCCGGCAGGCGGCCATACAGCACCCCGTCGGGGTTGTGGACCTCCCCGTGGCGGACCAGGTGGACGATGGTCTGCGTCTCGGTCCCGCGGGCAGACGAATCCCGATGTGTCGACGACGACGCCGAGAGCGGTTCACCCGGAGCGGAGATCGAGCCCGGCGCGGCCCCGTAGGCCTCGGCTCCCTCCTGCTGCTGCGGGACGGAGGTCTCCGCGGGGCGGGCACCGGCCTCGGAAGCGTTCAGCGACGGCGGCGCCTCGGCGGGCGCGGGATGCTCCCCGCGGAGGGGGAT
>NZ_JAALDV010000328.1:0-1537 GCF_014145045.1 Dietzia sp. DQ12-76 | reverse complement strand
CGCCCGGTCCCACGCCGCGGCGGCCGGGCTGGCCTCCCTACCGGTGGCGTCGGTGGTGGTGGACTGCGAGAGCGGTCGGTTCCGCATGGGCCTGGCCTCCGAACTCGCCGCCCACCTGGGCGCCGAACACATCCCGCTGGGCGAGGTGACGGCCGAGGGGCTGACCGACACCGTCCGGACCCGCACGGCCGCGCGACAGAGCCCCGCACACCCCGAGGGAGAGGTGGCCTGATGCCGCAGGGACAACCGACCCGCGTGCCCGACGACGGGCTGAGCACCCGGCAACGCCGCAACAAACCCCTGATCATGGTCCACACCGGGCCCGGCAAGGGGAAGTCCACCGCCGCGTTCGGCCTGGCCATGCGCGCGTGGAACCAGGGCTGGGACATCGGCGTGTTCCAGTTCGTCAAGTCCGCCAAGTGGCGCATCGGCGAACAGACCGTGATGGAGCGCCTCGCCCGACTGCACGCCGAGACCGGTGAGGGCGGGCCCGTCGAATGGCACAAGATGGGCTCCGGCTGGTCCTGGTCGCGCAAGGACGGCACCGAGGAGGACCACGCCGCCGACGCCGCCGAGGGCTGGGCGGAGATCACGCGCCGGCTGGCCGTCGAGCGACACGACCTCTACCTGCTCGACGAGTTCACCTATCCCATGAAGTGGGGGTGGGTGGACGTCGAGGACGTGGTGGAGACGCTGACGTCGCGGCCCGGTCGCCAGCACGTGGTGATCACCGGCCGCGACGCCGACCCCCGGCTGCTCGACGCCGCCGACCTGGTGACCGAGATGACCAAGGTCAAGCACCCGATGGACGCCGGCCAGAAGGGGCAGAGGGGGATCGAATGGTGACGCACCTGCCCCGGCTCGTGGTGGCGGCGCCGGCGTCGGGTCACGGCAAGACCACCGTCGCCACCGGGCTCATGGCGGCGCTGCGGCGCAGGGGCCTCACGGTCTCGGGCCACAAGGTGGGGCCCGACTACATCGACCCGGGATATCACGAGCTCGCCACCGGACGACCGGGCCGCAACCTCGACCCGCATCTGGTCGGCGAGGACGCGATCGTTCCCCTGCTGCTCCACGGGGCGCAGGCCGAGCCGCGCCCGGCCGACGTCGCCGTGATCGAGGGCGTGATGGGCCTGTACGACGGCCAGATCGGCGGCGACGGCTTCTCCTCCACCGCCCACGTCGCCGGCCTCACCGACACCCCGGTGCTGCTGGTGGTCGACATTTCCCACGCCTCGCGCAGCATCGCCGCCGTGGTACTCGGCATGGCGACGTTCGACCCCTCCGTCCGCATCGGCGGGGTGATCCTCAACAAGGCCGGGTCTCTCCGCCACTCGGATGAGGTACGCCGCGCCCTGGAGCCGCTGGGGATCCCCGTGCTCGGGGTGCTGAGCCGGGACGACGAGGTCACCGCGCCGTCCCGTCACCTCGGCCTGGTCCCGGCGGCGGAGCGACCGGGAGCCGCCGGTAGCCTCGACCACCTCGCGGACCGCCTCGCCGACTCGGTGGACCTGGACGCGGTGATGCGCCTGGCCCA
>NZ_JAALDV010000327.1:0-4581 GCF_014145045.1 Dietzia sp. DQ12-76 | reverse complement strand
CCGGGAAGTACGCGTGACCGCGTCCGGCCCCACCGGCGAGGCCGTCGAGACCTCCTTCGCCGCGATCGACCCGGACACCGCCTTCGTGGAGATGGCCGACGCCTGTGGGCTACTCCGCCTACCCGGGGGCCGGATGCGGCCCCTCGAATCGTCGAGCCGCGGCGTGGGCGAGGTGCTGCTGGCCGCGCTCCGCTCGGGTCGCGGCAACATCCACCTCGGCATCGGGGGCAGCGCCTCCACGGACGGCGGCACGGGAATGCTCTCGGCGTTGGGCGCCCGCTTCCTCGACTCCTCGGGCGCCGAACTCCCCGACGGTGGAGGAGCTCTGGTCGACCTGGACCGCGTGGACCTGGACGGCCTCGACCCCGCGGTCCGCGCCTCACGCATCCTGGTCGCCTGCGACGTCGACAACCCCCTGCTCGGGCCGCTGGGCGCGGCCCGCGTCTACGGTCCGCAGAAGGGTGCCTCCGCCGGTCAGATCGAGGAACTCGAGGCGGGGCTGGCCCGTCTGGTCGAGGTACTGCGCGACCAGGGACTCGCTGTGGACCCGGACGCGCCGGGCTCCGGGGCGGCCGGGGGCGTGGGCTTCGCTGCCCGCGAGCTCCTCGAGGCGTCCCTGGACCCGGGGTTCGAGGTCCTCGGGACCCTGACCGGACTCGAAGACGTGGTCTCCGCCGCCGACCTGGTGGTGACCGGCGAGGGCCGGCTCGACGACCAGACGATGCACGGCAAGACCCCGATGGGCGTGGCGGCACTGTGTCGCTCGCACGCCGTACCCGTGGTGGCCGTGTGTGGCCGGCTGGACCTGGGTGCCGACCGGGTAGCGGAGGCCGGGTTCGCGGCCGCGGCCGCCCTCACCGAACGGGAGCCGGACCTCGCCAGGTCGATGGCCAATGCGGGCCCCCTGTTGGAGGACGTTGCCGCCGAGGTCGTCTCGCGCATCCTGCCCTGACGCGCGCGTCCGGCCCGGGGGCGGTGTTCACCCGGACCCGCCCGTGACCGACACGCTCGCCACGACGCGGTCGTCGACCAGCATCCACATCTCCACCCGGTGTGCGGACCGTCTCCGC
The DNA here is from genome assembly GCF_014145045.1 of Dietzia sp. DQ12-76. Classification (NCBI taxonomy): domain Bacteria; kingdom Bacillati; phylum Actinomycetota; class Actinomycetes; order Mycobacteriales; family Dietziaceae; genus Dietzia; species Dietzia sp. DQ12-76. The sequence continues at coordinate 3,511 of NZ_JAALDV010000327.1, read as the reverse complement.
CGGATCATCATGGACGAGCCCGGCACCACCGGGTGGGAGTACTCGATCACGACGCGGTGGCGGTGCCGGAGCAGGTCCTGGTGTCCCAGCAGTTCGTCCTCGACGGCGTCGAGGTAGGCGGCGTTGTTGAGGTGCTGGAGAATGTCGAAGTCCGTGCTGCGGAGGATGTGGGGCCGGTCTTCCGGTAGATCCCGTGTCGCGGAGCCGGTGGGCAGCGGCGCGTTCATGGCGGCCCATCGGAGTCGGTGGATCCCTGTGGCGGCCGAGAGGGAGGCGAGCCCCTCGTCGCTGATCCGGGCGGGCACCCCGTCGGCGCTGACGTTGATCCAGAACGCCTCGGTCTCCACCAGCCCGTCGGGCCGGGGCCCGGGGTCGTCGGGGCCGGCCCGGTGTTCCGCTGTCAGACGCACCCGCATGTTCGCCCACCGTGTGGAGAGTCCCGAGCACCAGCGCTCGAGGTGAACGGTGGCCGGCCAGGTGATCGGTTCGATCACGTCGATGACGGTCCGCCGCACGATCCAGTACGGGTCGGTCCGCACGTGACCGGTGAACTCGAGATCGTCGCCCGCCGCGTCCTGGAGGTACCGGGCGATGCTGTCCAGCCGCACCCTGCGCCGGGGATCGACCTCGCCCGTCCGAACCGTGCGGGAGGTGGAGAACCCTGCCCCGTCCGGGGGCGGAGGGGGGAGCGGACGCAGGTCGCCGTCCTGTTCCGGGTGGTTCATCGGTGTGGTCCTCTCGCCCAGGATTCCGGTGTCCCCCACCGGTGCGGCCACTGTAGGCGCCCGGCCGCAGGGAGTCGGGCGCGGGCGCCGACGCGGGCACGTCGGGCGGCAGGTGGTCCATGATGGGGGCACCCACTCACCCCGGAGGTCGACATGCGCAAGTGGCTCCTCGGCGCCCCCGTCGCGATTGTGGCGGCCCTCGCGGCCTCGGACCTGCGGCAGACCAGGTACCCGATCCTGCGGACCTTCCCCGTCCTCGGTCACGCGCGGATGGCCCTGAGCTCGATCGGCCCGGAACTGCGCCAGTACATCGTGGCGAGCAACGACGAGGAACGGCCGTTCACCCGCGACCAACGGGACTGGATCCGGGAGTCGGCGGAGGGGCGGGCCACGACGTTCGGTTTCGGCACGGACAACGACGTCGAGTTCCTCACCGGATACCCGGTCGTCAAACCGCGCACGTTCGCCGGGGTGACGGTCTCCGCCCACGCGCACTCCGCGGAGCAACTCCAGTTGCCCACCGCCAAGGTCCTCGGCGCCGCCCGCGGCCGGGCCCGCGCGTTCCGCCCGGAGTCCCTGGTGTGGATCTCCGGGATGAGCTACGGCGCCCTGTCGGCCCCGGCTGTCGAGGCCCTCAACCGCGGTGCCGCTCTCGCGGGGGCACTGCAGAACACCGGTGAGGGTGGGCTGAGTCCCTACCACCAGAAGGGCGGGGACCTGGTGTTCCAGATCGGTACCGCCTACTTCGGGGTCCGCGACGCGGACGGCAGGCTCGACCTCGACGCGGTGGTCGCCCTCGCCGAGAAGCATCCGATCAGGGCGATCGAGATCAAGCTCAGCCAGGGTGCCAAACCCGGGCTCGGCGGTCTGCTGCCCGCCGCCAAGGTCACCGCGGAGATCGGGCGGATCCGCGGGATCCCCACCGACCGCGAGTGTGCGAGCCCCTCCCGGCACACGGCGTTCCACGACGTCGACTCGATGCTCGACCTGGTGGAGGAGATCGCCGAACGCACCGGCCTGCCGGTGGGGATCAAGTCCGCGGTCGGCGAACTGCGCTTCTGGGAGCAGCTGGCCTCCGCGATGGTCTCCCGGGAGCGCGGCGTCGACTTCATCACCATCGACGGGGGCGAGGGCGGCACCGGTGCCGCCCCCCTCGTCTTCACCGACGCGGTGTCACTCCCGTTCCGGCTCGGCTTCTCCCGCGTGTACCGGATCTTCGCTGAGGCCGGTCTCACCGACGACGTGGTGTTCGTGGGCTCGGGGAAGCTGGGGATCCCCGAGAACGCGGTGGTCGCGTTCGCACTCGGGGTGGACCTGATCTCCGTCGGTCGCGAGGCCATGCTCTCCATCGGCTGCATCCAGGCCCAGAAGTGCCACACCGATCGCTGCCCCACCGGAGTGGCCACGCAGAAGCCGTGGCTGTCCCGCGGAGTGGACCCCACGGACAAGGCCGTGCGGTGTGCGGCCTATCTCCGGTCGTTGCGGCGCGACCTCGTCAAGGTCTCGGGCGCGGTCGGCGTGCCCCACCCCTCGCTGATCGGGCCCGAGGACGTGGAGCTGGCCAACGGCACCCGGGAGTCGACGACTCTGGCGGAGATCTACGGATACCGCCCGGGCTGGGGCCTTCCCGGCGCGGCGGACATCCGGCGCATCACCGATCTCATGTCCGCCGGCGGCGCCGCCGAGCACAGCGCCGCCTACGCTCCCCCGGGGCTCTGACCCGCCTCTGCCCGCCCGGCCCGGAGCAGTCCGAGTTCGCGGTTCAGGTTGGCGTGCGCCTGCTTCTCCCAGGCGTCGCGGCCGGCCCTGGTGAGGAAGACCGACCCGCGCTCGAGCAGCGCCTCGAGCGCGGCGATCCGCCCGGCGACGAACCGCTCACCCGGCACGTGCGCGAACTCGTGGCGGACATCCTGCGTGTAGGCGTCGTACGTCTCCGGGTCGGCCCCGAGGACCGCGAGGTCGGCGTCCGAGAGGACCGCCCCGTTGAGATCCCCGGGCTCGACCCGGTGCCCGCCCATGAGCCGCACGAGGCGCGCCACCTCGTCGACGGGCGCGGCGGGGTCGAGTGCGGACTCGGCGAACTCGGCCGACCTGGCGTTGTTCTCCGACTCCGTGGGGTCGAACACGGCGGCGTGGAACCAGGCCGCCAGTCGGACCGCGGTCCCGTCGAACGCCTCCCCGTACGCCTCCAGCGCGTCCACCGCACGCAGCACCGCACGCAGGTGCGTCTCGTTGTGGTATCTGCGCTGCGGTTCGTTCCACCGTTCGAGCAGGTCGGACCGCAGTTCGGGCGTGAGGAACCCGACCTCCGCGTCGAGGGGATCAACGGCTGCCGGACGGTCGGTATCCATGGTCGGATCCTACCGCCGCACCACGTCCCATCTGCGTGAATCCGGGACCGCGGCGGCGCATCTCAGTCCTCGAGATCCGCCCCGGTGCGCGGCGGGAACGCCGCCAACGCCTCCTGCTCGGCGGCGTCGAACGTCCGGGCGCGGGACAGGAACCGTCTCCCGGTTGGGTTCTCGAGGCTGAAACCCGACCCCCGGCCCGGGATCGCGTCCAGCACCAGCTGCGTGTGCTTCCAGGTCTCGAACTGCGACCCCGAGATCCACACGCGCACCCGGTCCCCACCGAGATCGAGCTCCCCCACCAGCACGTCGCGCTGGCCCACACGGAACTCCCCGTCGGGATAGCACATGGGTGCCGACCCGTCGCAGCACCCGCCCGACTGGTGGAACATCACCGGGCCGTGCCGGCCGACGAGCTCGCGGATGAGCTCGGCGGCC
>NZ_JAALDV010000326.1:0-1466 GCF_014145045.1 Dietzia sp. DQ12-76 | reverse complement strand
CGGCCGCGGCCCCCGCGCGCAGGGTCTCGATCATGCCGTCGGGGTCGGGCGCGCCGTAGACGGCGGACCCGGCGACGAAGACGTCACAGCCCGCGGCGGCCGCGTCCCCGATCGTGTTCGAATCGATCCCACCGTCGATCTGGATCAGCACGTCGAGCCCGCGCCGGTCGATCTCGGCGCGCAGCGTGCGAACCTTGTCGAGCACCTCGGGCATGAACGACTGTCCCCCGAACCCGGGCTCGACGCTCATCACCAGAACCATGTCCACGTGCGCGAGCAGGTCGAGGTACGGCTCCACCGCAGTGCCCGGCTTGATGGAGATGCCCGCCCGGCACCCGCGCGAGTGCAGCAGCTCCGCGACGGCCTCCGGATCGTCGGTGGCCTCCACGTGGAAGGTCACGCTGGCCGCGCCGGCGTCGACGTAGTCACCCACCCACCGCAGCGGGTCGGTGATCATGAGGTGACAGTCCATCGGCTTGTCGGTGACCCTCCCGACCGCCTTGGCGACGGGGGCACCGAAGGACAGATTGGGCACGAAGTGGCCGTCCATCACGTCGACATGGATCCAGTCGGCGGCGGGGATGCGGTCGATCTCCCGGTCGAGGCAGGCGAAGTCGGCGGACAGGATCGACGGCGCGATGAGCGGCTGGTACGACATGCGGGTCAGTCTAGGCGGGCACGCGCGAGTGGGCGCCCGAGGGCGTCGGCCGGAACCAGGTCGGACGGTCAGGTAGCCAGGCTCCGAGGAGCCGGACTCTCAGCTGGCCGGACGACAAGGCGCCCGGACCCGCCGGCGTCGACTGTCACTCCTCTCGTTTCGACGGTGTGGGGACGTTCCCGAGCCGTCGCAACCCCGCCATGAACATCGCATCGGTGCCGTGGCGGTGGGGCCAGAGCTGCACCCACGGTCCGCCTCCGAAGCCCTCGGTGGAGGTCCCGCCGATCCCCGCGAGGACCTCGCGGATGTCGAGGAGTTCGACATCCCCGCGCCGGTCGGCCTCACGGATCACCGACACCGTCTCGGACAGGTGGGGGGAACACGTGGCGTAGAGCACCACGCCCCCGGGCCGGACCAGTCGCAGTGCCGACTCCAGCAGTTCCCGCTGCAGGATCACCAGTCCCGGGATGTCTGAGGCGGTCTTGCGCCACCGGGCCTCGGGACGCCGCCGGAGGGCGCCGAGTCCCGAGCACGGGGCGTCGAGGAGGACCCGATCGAACCCCGGCTCGAGGCCGGGATCCCGGCCGTCCGCGGTGAATACGGTCACCGGCAGGTCCCGCGTGGCCTCCCGCACCAGGTCGGCCCGGTGTTCGGAGACCTCGACACCGGTCACCGTCGCGCCCTCGATCTCCGCCAACGCGCCCAGCATCACGGCCTTGCCCCCGGGGCCGGCGCACAGATCCAACCACCGGCCCCCGTCCTCGCCGACGAGCGGCGCACGGGAGGCGGCGAGGGCGACCACCTGGCT
>NZ_JAALDV010000325.1:0-1378 GCF_014145045.1 Dietzia sp. DQ12-76 | reverse complement strand
GCCGCCGTCGCCGTCCGCGTGTACGAGTACGTGGACGCCCCGGGCGGCTCCGGCACCCCGCTGGGCGCGGCCGCGGTCGACGGGGTCGAGCCCACCTGGGACGCCGAGCGCTGGCGTGGGTGGCTCGAGGGTCTGGTCACGGACTGACCCGGGTGGCGGTCGAACCGCGACGAAACATCGCCGTCCGGTGCGACGATGTCCACCGAGACAGCAGTACTGTGTCGGGAGCACCAGCCGTGCGACCGGCACGAACCGCACACCGACGAGGAGCACCATCCGTATGGCGGATTCCAACGACACCGTGACCATCGCGACCGGCGACGGCGCGTCCGGCACGACCCTCCTGGGCATCGGGGCCTACCGTCCACGTCGCGTGGTGAGCAATGAGGAGATCTGCGAGACGATCGACTCGACCTCCGAGTGGATCTACGAGCGGTCGGGCATCCTCAACCGCCACCGCGCGGAGCCGGACGAGGGCATCGTCTCCATGTCGAGCGAGGCCGCCAAGAAGGCCGTGACCTCCGCCGGCATCGATCCGGAGCTCATCGACGCGGTGATCGTGTGCACCTCCACCAACTGGACCCAGGTCCCGCACGCCGCCCCGCAGGTCGCCACCGAACTCGGCCGCAACGGCATCGCCGCGTTCGACCTGACCGCCGGCTGCGCGGGGTTCGGCTACGGCCTGGCCGTGGCCACCAACATGATCCGCGGCGGTGGCGCGCGGTACGTCGTGGTAGTGGGCGTGGAGAAGATGAGCGACGGCATCGACTACTCCGACCGCAACACCTCGTTCATCTTCGGTGACGGCGCGGGCGCCGTGGTGGTGGGCCCGTCGGAGACCAACGACGTCAGCCCCGTGGTCTGGGGGTCCGACGGCGAGAAGGGCGATGCCATCAGCCAGACCAAGGACTTCAAGCAGTACGTCGACGAGGTGGACGCCGCGGCCGCCGACGGTCGGGCCGAGGCCGTGGCCCAGCCGTTCCTGACGATGGACGGCTCCAAGGTCTTCCGCTGGGCCGCCGTACAGGTGTCGAAGGTGTGCGCGCAGACACTCGAGACCGCGGGCGTGACCGCCGAGCAGATCCAGGCGTTCATCCCCCACCAGGCCAACGGCCGCATCAACTCGGCCATGGCCAAGCACCTCGGACTCCCCGACTCGGTGGCGATCGCCAACGACATCGAGCAGACCGGCAACACCTCGGCGGCCTCGATCCCGCTGGCCATGGAGGCCATGCTCCGTGACGGAGAGGCCGAGCCGGGTCAGATCGCGCTGTGCATCGGCTTCGGCGCGGGGCTGTCCTACGCCGGGCAGGTCGTGCGCCTGCCCGCCGCGCCGCCCGTCGACTGACGCCCACGGCCCCGGTCCGGCGGAACCGGG
>NZ_JAALDV010000324.1:0-2689 GCF_014145045.1 Dietzia sp. DQ12-76 | reverse complement strand
TCCCGCCACCAGCGGCTGGCGCCGGCCCAGTCCGGCCCAGGCCCGGAGATCGCCGATCTCGGCGCCGTCGGCGTCCCGGACCAGCCCGGCCGCGGCGAACACGCCCACGGTGCTGACGGCGTACGCAGCGAGGTAGAAGAGCATCGCGGACGTCCCGGTGGACTGGACCGCGATCACCCCGGTGAGCAGGAACCCGGCGTGGGCGATGGAGGAGTACGCCAGGAGCCGCGTGACGTCGTTCTGCGCGACCCCCACGACAGTTCCGACGATCATCGTCAGCGCCGCGATCACCCACAGCACCGGCGCCCAGTCCGCCTCGAGGCCGGGCACCGCGGTGTGGAAGAACCGGAGGATCGCGCCGAACGCGGCGACCTTGGTGCCGGCGGCCATGAACGCGGTGATCGCGGTGGGCGCGCCCTGGTAGACGTCGGGGGTCCAGGTGTGGAACGGCACGGCGCCGACCTTGAACAGCAGGCCCACCGACATCATGGCCACGCCGATCAGGGCCAGGGCGCCGCCCCCGTCGGCCTCGACCGCCTCGGCGATCCCGCGGAAGTCCACGGTCCCGGCGGCGCCGTACACCAGCGCGACGCCGTAGACGAAGAACGCCGAGGAGAACGCACCCAGGAGGAAGTACTTGACCGCCGCCTCCTGCGAGAGCAGGCGTCGCCGCCGGGCCATCCCGCACAGGACGTACAGGGGCAGCGAGAGCACCTCCAGCGCGATGAACAGGGTGATCAGGTCGTTCGCCGCCGGGAACAGCATGAGGCCGCCCGTGGCGAACAGCGTGAGGGGGAAGATCTCGGTCTGGGTGAACCCCGCGCGCTCGGCGTCGCGCTCTCCCGAACCGCCGGGGGCCACGGCGGCCTGGGGCGCGAAGCCCGCGAGGACCTTCTTGCGGGAGGCCGAGGGGATGACGGTGCGCTCGCCGATCAACAGTCCGGCGGCGACGGCCACGACCACCGTGACGCCCTGCAGGAACAGCGCCGGCCCGTCGACCGCGACCGCGCCCTCGGCCGTGACGATCCGCGTCCCGGACAACAGGAGCACGGAGACGAGGGCGGCGGCGAGACCGCCCAGGTAGACGGCCATCTGTGTGGCATAGCGCCGCCGGGCGGGGACGAACGCCTCCACCAGCACACCGACGATCCCCGCCCCGAACACGAGGAGAAGGGGCGCGAGCGATCCGTACGCGATGTCCGGGGTCATCGGGCTCCTCCCACGAGGGCGACGGTGTGGGCGACCGCCGGTTCGATCACGTCCAACGCGGGCTGCGGGTAGAAGCCCAGCACGATCAGCGCCACCACCAGGGGGATCACCACCACGAGTTCGCGGTGGCCCAGATCAGGTGTCCGCGCCAGCCCGGTCGCGGGTGGTCCACCCATCACCCGTTGGTAGGTCCACAGGATGTAGATAGCCGCCAGGACGAAGGTGCTCGCGGCGAGCACCGCGGCCACCGGGTACGGGCCGAAGGTGCCGATGAACACCAGGAACTCGCTGACGAACGGGGCCAGACCCGGGAGTGACAGGGTGGCCAGGCCGGCGATGAGGAACGTCCCGGCGAGGACGGGGGCCACCTGCTGCACGCCTCCGTAGTAGCCGATCTCCCGGATGCGGTGCCGGTGGACGAGGAACCCGGCCACGAGGAACAGCGCGGCCGTGGCGACGCCGTGGTTGACCATGTAGAGCGTGGACCCGGCGGCCGCCTGCTCGGTCCTCGCGAAGATCCCCAGGATGATGAACCCGAAGTGGGAGATGGAGGCGTAGGCGATCAACCGGAGCAGGTCGGTCTGGGCGATGGCCATGAGGCCGCCGTAGACGATGCTGACCACCGCGAGCGTGATGAGCACCGGCGCCGCCGTCGCGGCCGCGTCCGGGAACAGCGGCAGGCTGTAGCGCAGCATCGCGAACGTGCCGACCTTGTCCACGACGGCCATCATCAACACCGCCGACGCGGGCGTCGCGGCCACGGCCGCGCCGGGCAGCCAGGTGTGGAACGGCCACAGTGGCGCCTTGATCGCGAAGGCCAGGGTGAAGGCGGCGAACATCAGCAGCGCCACGCCGGGCGTGATCTCCAGCCGACCGTCCGCGACGGCCGCGGTGATGAGGCGGTAGTCGAACGTGCCCGCCCCGATCGATCCGGCGTCAGTCCCTATCCCGGCGCGGGCGGTGAGGACGTAGAGGCCGATCACCGCGACCAGCATCACCAGCCCGCCGAGCAGGTTGTAGATGAGGAACCGCACGGCCGCCGCAGCCCGGTCGGCCCCGGAGGAGTCGCTGCGGCCGAACCCGCCGATGAGGAAGTAGAGCGGGATGAGCATGGCCTCGAACGCGACGTAGAACAGCAGCACGTCCAGGCTGGTGAACGCCACCAGCGCCAATCCCTGCGTGGTCAGCAGCAATGCCGGGTAGGCCTGCGCGCGGCGACCGTGGGCACCGTCGTCGACATCGTGCCATCCGGCCAGCAGGAGCAGCGGCATGAGGGCGGCCGTGAGCAGGACCAACACCAGGGCGATCCCGTCGAGCCCGAGCGTGTAGGTGGCGCCGAAGGCGGGGATCCACGAGCGTGACTCGACGAACTGGTGGGTCTGGCCTGCGGGGTCGAACCCCACCGCGAGCGCGACGGCCACGGCCAGCACGCCGAGCGACGTGGCCAGGGCGAGGGGTCTCGCGGCGCGTCGCGCGCCGG
>NZ_JAALDV010000323.1:0-2316 GCF_014145045.1 Dietzia sp. DQ12-76 | reverse complement strand
AGATCCGGGTCGGCCACATCAACGGCGACGGTCCTGCCCGCCGGGTGGTCGGGGACGGCGTCGCGCGGTGGGCGGGGGCTCTGGGTCACGGCCACAGCGTCGCGCACACGACCGTCGGCACCCCCGGCCCGGAGCGTCATCCGGGGGCGGGCTGTGGAGAGACCGTGGATGTGGAAAACCGGCGGAGGTGGAACGACCGCCCCGAAACAGAGAGAAACCGCGGCAGGGGGGCGCCGCGGTTTCTCGGAGTCCCGATTCGTAGGGGGGACGAATCGAGCACCTGTAGGGGGATGCTCTTTCGAGCGTGATCAGTATCACTTATCCACGCCTCGAGCACAAGAACCGTATCGTGGAGTCGTGTCCGCCCCACGCCTCAAGGGCCCTCGGTCGTCGCACCGACCTCGCCGGATCGCCGCGTTCTTCGACCTCGATAAGACGATCATCGCCACCTCGTCGGTGTTCGCGTTCAACAAATCGTTTCTCGACGAAGGCCTGCTGTCGCGCCGATCGGTGATCGATCTGGCGTACACGCAGCTCGCCTTCAGCCTCTCCGATGCCGACGACGAACAGATGCAGAAGGTCCGCCAGGCCATGGCGACGGCCACCAAGGGTTGGGAGCCCGAGAAGGTCGAGCGGATCGTCACCGAGGCCCTCACGGAGAAAGTCACGCCCACCGTCTACTCGGAGGCACAGGAACTCCTCGCCGAGCACCGAGCGCTCGGCCACGACCTCGTGATCGTGTCCGCCTCCGGGGAGGAGCTGGTGGCACCGATCGCACGGATGCTCGGCGTGGACCACTACGCCGGGACGCGCATGAGCCGCGATGCGGACGGGCGATACGGCGGATCCATCGAGTTCTACTGCCAGGGTCCGGGCAAGGCCGAGGCCATCCGGGGTTTCGCCCAGCGCTACGGGTACGACCTGGAGGCCTCGTACGCCTACTCCGACTCCTCCACCGACCTCCCGATGCTCGAGGAGGTGGGACACCCCACGGTCATCAACCCGGACCGGACCCTGCGCCGTGAGGCCCTCGAGCGCGGGTGGCCCATCCTCACCTTCTCCAGCCCCACCCCATTGCTGCCGACGCTGGAACGCGCGTCCGGGCCGATCATCGGCGTCGGGGCGATCGCACTCGCGGTGGGCGCCGCAACGGTGTCCTTCGCGCGTTCCGCGCGGCGGGGCGCCTGACCCCGGTCCCGCGAGCGGAGAGGCCCGCCCGGATCGCACCCACCCGGAAGATCCCACCGGGGTTCGGGGCACAACACCTCATCGTCCGCCGGCCAACGCACGGGAGGCGATGGCGGGAATCACCGGTAACTCCCCGGGTTCCTTGTGGGATCCCACCATCGCCGGGACCCTGATCCGCGCGGCATGCTCAAAGCACGGTGACGCAGGACGCCAGGACCGCGACGGAGGAGAAGTCACGGTTCCCCGTCCGAGGCACCGTCATCGATACTCCGGAACCCACGCGACGGATGACGCCCGAGAGGCAACCCAGCCGTGGGTCCGCGCCAGCCGTCACCGACGGTTGTCCCGGACCGGCGACACGGCGGACCACAGGACGCCTGGTACCCGGATCTCTCGATGGAACCGCAGCGAGTGGGCGGGTCGGCACGAGTGCCGGCCCGCCATTCGCGCGCCGTGGGGCCGCACGCGGTGAGGGACAGGCCATCCCTCGAGAGGAACGGTCAGGTCCCGGCGGCCTCGGCGATCGAGGTGGCCTCGCGAGCACCGGCCTCGAGCGCTCTACAGCAGTGGAGAATCCATGATCCGACGCCCTCGCCGGTACCGGAGACGAAGCCCTCCAGGGCCGATCGATGCCCGGCGGGATCCCGGTAGAACGTCACCTCGGGCACGCCGAGACAATGTGGGTCTAGGCCGGTGGACACGGTCACCAACCGGAACGCCGCCCGCGCCACCACACCGTCAGCGGACCCGAACGGCCGCATGCCGGACAGTTCGCCCAGGACCACTGACGCCAGGACCGGGGCGGGCACCGACGTCCCGCCCGTCACCAACTCCGCCAGACCCTGCAACCGCTCGGCCACTCCCCGATCGGCTCGGGGACGTCCGAGGGACGCCATATCCACCCCGGGGCCGGACGCGGCCAGCAGATGCAGGTGCGCCAGCTCCTGCAGCGGCGACCGGGTCCACACCGACACGGCCCGGTCGAGCGATTCGCCCGTCAGCTCGCCGGCCACCCGCAGAGCGCCGGAGAGCACCTCGTCGTGGTCACCGTCGGCGTCCAGTCGCACCGAGGCACCCTCCACCCCGGCTGACGCCCGCGCACCGCGCAGCACCGACTCCGCCGCCGTG
>NZ_JAALDV010000322.1:0-2186 GCF_014145045.1 Dietzia sp. DQ12-76 | reverse complement strand
CGGACATCCTCCAGGAGCTCCCCCACGACGAGCAGACCGAGATCGTGACCCGGCTCGAACTCGAACGGGCGGCGGACGTCCTCGAGGCGATGGACCCCGACGACGCCGCGGACCTGTTGGGGGAACTGCCGGAGAAGGACGCGGAGTCGTTTCTCGAGCTCATGCACCCGGACGGGTCCGCGCCGGTCCGGCGGCTGCTGACGTTCGACGCCGACACCGCCGGGGGGCTCATGACCCCGGAGCCCATCATCCTGTCGCCGCAGACGACCGTCGCGGAGGCACTGGCCCACTGCCGTAATCCCGACCTGAGCCCGGCGCTGGCGAGTCTCGTCTTCGTGGTCCGGTCCCCCACGGCCACCCCGACGGGGAAATACCTCGGCTGCGTCCACATCCAGGCACTGCTCAGGGAATTGCCGTCGACGATGGTCGCCGAGACCGTGGACACCAGCCTGTCCACCCTGCGCCCCACGGACTCCGTCGACTCGGTGACCAGGTTCTTCGCGACGTACAACCTCGTGTGCGGACCGGTCGTCGACGACGAGGGGCACCTGCTGGGGGCGGTGGCGGTCGACGATCTCCTCGACCACCTCCTCCCCGAGGACTGGCGTGACCTGGACCTGCATGACACCAGAGAGGTACGTCGGTGACCGAACCCGGCACACGCTCGGCGCTCTCGACTCCCGTCACCTCACGGCGGCCCCGCATCACAGTCGATCCCGACGCCGTGGGCCGATACAGCGAGGCCATCGCGCGCTTCTTCGGAACCGGCCAGTATCTGCTGATCCAGACGATCGTCGTCATCGTCTGGATCCTCATCAACGTCACGGTGGTGGCGCTGCGTTTCGACCCCTACCCGTTCATCCTTCTCAATCTCGCCTTCTCGACCCAGGCGGCCTACGCGGCGCCGTTGATCCTGTTGGCACAGAACCGGCAGGAGGACCGGGACAAGGAGTCCATCGCGGTGGACAGGTTGCGTGCGACCCAGACCAAGGCGGACACCGAGTTCCTGGCACGGGAGCTGGCCTCCGTCCGGCTCTCCGTGGGCGAGACGGTGACCCGCGACTACCTGCGCCGCGAGCTCGACGACCTGAAGAGCTCGGTCGAGCGGATCGAAGCCCTGCTCGCGACCCGCGATTGTGATGGCAGTAACACCGAACGGGGCAAAAACGATTCAGACACCAGGGGCCGGAGGTAGCGTCGACCCGCACGGCAGCGATGTCACGACGCACCCCGCTCGCGACACCGTCCGGACGTTGTAGGGGGAGCTTTGCGCAAGATCGCGCGCGATACTGATCGACGGGTACTGGCCAGCGCCGCGGTCGCCGCGGGAGTGATCGGCGTACTCACGGCCGTGAGCCTGACGATGGACCACAGTCGACCCACCGGTGCGTCCGGCATCGTCCAGGCGGCCGAGACCGCCGCCCAGGACCCGACGACCGCACCCGGTACCGCCTCCCCGACCTCCGAGACCCCGCCGCCGAGCGAGGCGGACGACCCCGGGGCCGCGCACATCGAGCCGGCGACGATCCCCGACGGCCCCCTGGGCATCCCCGGGATCGCCCTCGACGCCTACCACCGCGCCGCCGACCGCCTGAACATCGAGAAGCCCGCGTGCGAGATGGACTGGACCATCCTCGCGGGTATCGGTCAGGTCGAGTCCAACCAGGGACGAGGCCGCTTCGACGCGCAGGGCAACACCATCGGTCGGATACTCGGTCCCCGCCTGGACGGGTCCCTGCCCGGTACCGCCGTCATCACCGACACCGACGGCGGGAGGTTCGACGGCGACACCGAGTACGACCGGGCGGTCGGGCCCGTGCAGTTCATCCCGTCCACCTGGGCCGTGCTGGGCAGGGACGGCAACGGTGACGGCGTGGCCGACCCCAACAACATCTACGACGGCGCTCTCGCGGCCGCGACCCTGCTGTGCGGGCAGGGCGGCTCGATGGGCGACCCCGCGGCCCGCACCCGGGCCATCCTCGCCTACAACAACTCGCTCGCCTACGTCGCCAACGTCAACGCGTGGGCGCACGGCTACGCCGTCAACGCCTACCCGTTGCCCGCGGACCTGCCGGATATCCACAAGCCCGAGCCGATCGTGGAACCCCCGGCGACCCCCGACCACTGCCCGGACGGCTGGGAGGGACGACCCACCGCCCCACCGGCGCCTCCCCGGCCCGGAGAGC
>NZ_JAALDV010000321.1:0-4489 GCF_014145045.1 Dietzia sp. DQ12-76 | reverse complement strand
TGCCCCTCGGTGTCGAGCTTCCAGGCCGCGTGCTGCACCAGCAGGCGGGCCTGGTCGATGGCGATCCGGGCCTCGGCGAGCCGCTCCCGGTTCCCGCCCAGGTTGACGACGGGTTTGCCGAAGGCCACCCGGCCCGAGGCGCGACGGCAGGCCAGGTCGAGCGCCATCTCCGACAGCCCGATGAGCCTCATGCAGTGGTGGACGCGGCCGGGGCCGAGCCGACCCTGCGCGATCTCGGCGGCCCGCCCGGGTCCGGCGATGATGTTCTCCACCGGCAGACGCACGCCCTCGAGGGACACCTCACCGTGGCCGAGCGGTTCGTCGTAGACACCCTGTGCGGTGAGCATGCGCTCGACGCGCACCCCGGGGGCGTCCATGGGCACCAGCACCATCGAGTGCCGGAGGTACCGGTGGGCGTCCGGGTCCGACACACCCATGAAGATGCCCACCTTGCAGTCCGGGTGGCCGACCCCGGTGGACCACCACTTGCGGCCGTCCAGCACCACCTCGTCGCCCTCGACCCGCGCGGTGGCCGCCATGTTGGAGGCGTCGGAGGAGGCCACCTCCGGCTCCGTCATGAGGAAGGCGCTGCGGATCCTCCCGTCCAGGAGCGGGTCCAGCCATCGGTCCTTCTGCTCCTGCGACCCATACTTGAGCAAGACCTCCATGTTGCCGGTGTCCGGGGCGTTGCAGTTGAACACCAGGGGCGCGACGAACGAGCGCCCCATCTCCTCCGCGACGGGCGCGTAGTCGGTGTTGGTCAGGCCGGTTCCGCCGTGGGTCCCGTACCGCTTCGCGTAGGGACCCTCGTGTCCGGCGGGCAGGAAGAGGTTCCACAGTCCCTGCTCGCGCGCCCTGGCCTGCAGATCGGTGATCCGCGGATCGACCGCCCAGGGGTCCTCGCCGGCCAGACGGCGGCGGGCGATGTCGGCGTGGATCCCCGGCTCGAGCGGAGCGATGTGCGTGTCGATGAACTCGCGGACCGCCGCGGTGAGCTCGGCCGCGCGGGGTGAGGGTGAGAAGTCCATGCTGTGCATCGTGGCACACCCGGGTGAACGGGGCCGTCCCACGGCGGCGGCTCGGCGGATACCTCTGGCAGGATCGCGGAGGTGAGCGAGAACGCGCGAACCCCCCTCGCGGACCGGGTCGACCCGATCCGCGACTGGTCGGCGCGACGCACCTACCGGGCGGGTGACTTCCGCGCCGAGGACCTCGTCGCGGCCAAGGCCGGCCGCCGGGTGTCCGTCGTGCTCCCGGCCCGGAACGAGGAGTCCACGGTCGGCGTGATCGTCGCCGCGCTTCAGGCCGAGCTGGTGGAGCGGGTGCCACTCATCGACGAGGTGGTGGTGATCGACTCCCACAGCGCGGATCGCACAGCGCACGTGGCCCGTGCCGCCGGCGCGAGAGTGGTGGCGCAGGGAGATGTGCTGCCCGCACTGGGAGACGTCCCGGGAAAAGGCGAGGCGCTGTGGAAATCCCTCGCAGCCACCGACGGGGAGTTCGTCGTGTTCCTCGATTCCGACCTGCGCGACTTCGACCCGGCGTTCGCGATCGGACTGCTGGGCCCGCTGCTCACCGACCCCGGGGTGGTGTTCAGCAAGGGCGCCTACGAGCGTCCTCTCGACGACGGCCGCACCGTCCTGCCGGCGGGCGGGGGACGGGTGACCGAGCTCGTCGCCCGACCTCTGTTGGCCACCCACTGGCCCGCACTCGCCGGGTTCGTGCAGCCGCTGGCCGGCGAGTACGCCGGGACCCGTCACGCCCTCGAATCCATCCCGTTCGCCGGCGCATACGGGGTGGACATCGGGATCTTGGTGGACCTGTTCGAGGCGTTCGGCCTCGATGCGCTCGCCCAGGTGGACCTCGGTCGACGCACCCACCGACACTCCCCCGATTCGGCGCTGGCGGTGATGGCGATGCACCAACACCTCGCGGTACTCAGCCGCCTGCGGCGCCACGGTCGGGCACCGGACACCCACGCCCCCGGTGACACGCTCACCCTGCACAGGCGCGATCCCGTCGGAGGCGGGTTCCACGCCGAGACCGTCGACGTCTCCCCCGGTGAACGGCCCCCGATGAGCGAGGTCCGCGAAGAATTGACCCGGTGAGCGCTCCCCGCGCCCTCCAGCCCCGACCCGACCCGACCCGACCCGACCGGGGAGTGTGCGGTAGCCGGTCGTGCCGCTAGCGACGCCGCGCCGAACCGCTGAGGATCGGCGTCAGCTGGAGTACCGGCGGGAACGTCCGGGTCCTGAGCCCGGTGACGTCGAACCCGGCCTCGGTCAGCGCCCGACCGGTGTCCCGGTTCGGTCGACACCCCCCGCCGAGCCGACTCCACACCGGCGCGATCCGGTCGGCCACGCGTCCCAGTCGGCCCTCTGCCCTGACGTGTTCGAACAGACGTAGTTCTCCCCCGGGGGCGAGTACCCGATCCGCCTCGGCGAGGGCGGCCGGGACGTCGGGGACCGTGCACAGGACGAGACCGAAGACCACCGCATCGGCCTCTCCGTCCGCGAGCGGGAGCGCCTCCGCCACCGACTCCACCACCTCGACCGGCACAGACGCACGCGCCGCGTAGCGCCGCGCGTGGGCACGGAGATGCGGGTCCGGCTCGATCGCCACCACCCTCGTGACCTGCGGGGGATAGTGCTCGAAGGTGACCCCGCTGCCTGCCCCCACCTCCACCACCGTTCCCGACAGACCGGAGACCAGGCGCCGCCGGGATCTGGCGAGCCCGATGCGCTCGAGAACGGGGCTGGCGATCACCCATGCGCGGGCGAAGAGCGAGACATCGGTCCGATCGTGGGAGGCCTTCATGAGAAGATACGGTACCGGGTATCCAACGACCCGGAACGGCAATTCACCGTCGACGATGAGGGGGCTCGGACCATGGAGAACACGAGCATACTGCCGGGGTGGCGGGCGGTCCTGGCCGTGGTCGCGCACCCCGACGACGAATCCTTCGGCCTCGGCGCGGTGCTCTCGACCTTCGCCGGGGCAGGCTCGCTCGTGGACGTCCTCTGCCTGACCAGGGGCGAGGCGTCGACCCTCCACGGTGTCGAAGGAGACCTGTCACTGATTCGCGAGAGCGAACTGCGGGCTGCTGCCGATGCGCTCGGGGTCCGACGGGTCACCCTGCTGGGCCACCCCGACGGCGGTGTGGCGGCTCTCCAGCCGACCGTCCTCGACGGCGACGTCGAGCGCGCACTGGAGCAGACCCGGCCCGACGGTCTCGTCGTCTTCGACTCCACCGGCATCAGCGGACACCCGGACCACGTGGCGGCAACCGCGGCCGCCGTCCGGGCGGGCGACCGGCACGGACTTCCCGTACTGGCGTGGACCCTCCCTGACGAGATCTGCGCCAGCCTCGCCTCCGAGGGGTACGCCGGATTCCTCGGTCGGCGCAGCGGGGAGATCGACCTGGCGCTGACCGTCGACCGTACGGCGCAACAGGCCGCGGTGGACTGTCACCCGAGTCAGGCCGTGCCGGGCAGTGTCCTGTGGAGGAGACTGGAGTTGCAGGGCGACACGGAACACCTGCGGTGGCTCCGACGCCCGTGAGCCGTGCCACCCCTCCGCGGCGGGATCACCCGGGTACGCCCCCGACCCAGTAGAAGTAGAACCGAGCAGACGCAGCACCGAAAGGACCGCCGCACGTGGACGCCTCCGAATGGAACGCCCGATACCTCGCCCAGCCCGACGTGTGGGGCACCACCCCCGCGGCACGCATCGTCGCGGAGGTGACCGGTGCCGAGGACGCCGGCCTGCCCGTGGACACCGCGGTGGACCTGGCGTGCGGCGACGGACGGCACGCGCGGTGGCTGGCCGCGCACGGATGGCGGGTCTCAGCCGTCGACTTCTCCGAGGTCGCGATCGATCAGGCCCGAGCCAAGGACTCCGATGACGGCCGTACCGGCAGCGTCGACTGGGTGGTCGGTGACGCCACCACCTGGGAGCCGGAGGAGTCGGTGGACCTCGTCGTCATCGGGTTCCTCCACCTGGACATGGACAGCCTGGTCCGGGTCCTGCGCAACGCCGGCGGGTGGCTGCGACCCGGTGGCCACCTCGTCTATCTCGGGCACGCCGCGGAGAACCTGCGTCGCGGCGTCGGCGGTCCGCAGGACCCGACCGTGCTCCCCGGGATCGCCGATCTGGCACTGGGATCCCAGGGACTCGAGGTGGTCTCGCTGCGTCACGACCTGCGGCCGGCCGGGAAGGCGACCGCGATCGACGTGCTCCTGCACGCACGATCCTGGGTCGACAGATGACCCGGGTCGACAGATGAACCGGACACGCCGGGATCCGGGTTCGGCCACCGGCCCGGGTGACGACCGAGTGCAGCGGCGGGTCGTGACGATCCTGGTCCTGGCGCAGCTGCTCTCCGGCGCGGGACTGGCCGCCGGGGTGACCGTCGGAGCGCTCCTCGCCGAGGACCTGCTCGGCGGGCCCGGCCTGTCCGGCCTGCCATCGGCGCTGTTCACCGGCGGGT
>NZ_JAALDV010000320.1:0-2754 GCF_014145045.1 Dietzia sp. DQ12-76 | reverse complement strand
GCTCGGCGCCGAGCGCGTGGAGTATCCGGACCGCCCCCGGGCCGGACACCCCGGCGCCGAGGACCAGGACGCGGGCTCCGGTGAGATCGCGGACGCCGAGACCCCGCGCGGTCGCTCCGGTCCCTGTCGTGCGGCGTGCTGTCGCCTCGTGCTCTCTCATCTCCCGCTCTGTCACGTCCGTCACCCCGATGTGCTCGCGAGCCAGTCACCGTAGAACAGCGCGATCGCCAGGCCGCAGGAGATGGCCACGAGGAGCCAGAACCTGATGGTGACGGTCGTCTCGGCCCACCCGCCGTTCTCGAAGTGGTGGTGGATGGGAGTCATGCGGAACGGACGACGGCCGGTGGTGCGGAACGCCGCGACCTGGATGAGGACCGAGACGAACTCGATCACGAAGACCGCGCCGACGACGACCATGAGCAGCTCGGTGCGCGAGACCACCGAGACGCCTGCGACGATGCCACCCAGGAACATCGACCCCGTGTCGCCCATGAAGATCTTGGCCGGGGCGGCGTTCCACCACAGGAAGCCCAGACACGCCCCGAGCGAGGCGGAACACACCACCGCGATGTCGAGTGGGTCACGCACCTGGTAACACCCGGACAGATCCACCCCCTCCGCGGTGGAGAAGCACGAATACCGGAACTGCCAGAAGCTGAACACGACGTAGGTGCCCATGACCATGGCCATCGACCCGGCGGCCAGCCCGTCCAGGCCGTCGGTGAAGTTGACCGCGTTGGACCAGCCGTAGACCAGGATCACGATGAAGATCAGGAAGACGACCACCGGGAAGGTCACGGCGACGAAGTCGCGCATGTAGCTCAACGAGCGGCTGGCGGGGGTCAGCCCGTCGTCGTTCCGGAAACCCAGGACCAGGATGCCGAACGCGAGAGCCGCGAGCACCTGGCCGACGGTCTTGGACAGGATGCCCAGACCCTTGTTGTGCCGCTTGAACACCTTGAGGCCGTCATCGATCATCCCGACCGCCGCCAACGCGGTCGCCAGCCCGAGAATGAGCAGACCGGAGGCCGTGAATCCCCCGCCGCCCACCGTCACCTGTCCCACCAGCCCGGCCACGATGTAGCCGAGCCACACCGCGGCGAGGATCGCGATCCCGCCCATGTTGGGGGTCCCGCGCTTGCTCATGTGGGACTGCGGGCCCTCCAGCCGGATCTCCTGCCCGAAGCCGTGTCGACGGAAGTAGATGATGAGCACCGGGGTGAGGAAGATGCTCACGACGAAGGCGACGATGCCCGCGACCATGATCTGGGTCATTCGGACATCTCCTCACCACGCGTCGCGAGCACATGCTCCGCCACGCTCCACAACCCCACTGCCGCAGAGGCCTTGACCAGCACGATGTCCCCCGGCTGCAGCTGTTCGTCCACGAGGGCGCACGCCTCCTCGGCGGTCTCGACGTGCACCGCCTCCGACCCCCACGACCCCTCCTGCACCGCACCCTGGTACAGCGCGCGCTGCGGTCGACCCCGGCCGACCACCACCAGCTGGGACACGTCGAGGCGCACGAGGAACCGACCGATGAGATCGTGCTCCCTCACCGATTCCTCGCCCAGTTCGGCCATCTCGCCCAGGATCGCCCAGGTCCGACGGTGGCCCCCGCCCGCCCGCGCCATCACGGCGAGCGACCTGAGCGCCGCCCGCACCGAATCGGGGTTCGCGTTGTAGGAATCGTTGATCACGGTGACGCCGTCGGCGGTCACCCGCACGTCCATGCGGCGCGCGGACGCGGCCCGCGCGGTGCCGAGGGCGCCGGCGATCGTCGAGACATCCATCCCGCAGGCCAGGCCCACCGCGGCGGCCGAGAGGGCGTTGCCCACCTGGTGTTCACCGTGGACCCGGAGGGCCACGTCGGCCTCGCCGTCCGGGGTCACCAGGCGGAAGGAGGCCCGGACCTCGTCGTCCACCCGCACGCCCTCGGCGCGGAGGTCTGCGGACGGGCCGGATCCCACCGTCACGACCTCGGCGGAGGTCCGCCCGGCCATGCCCAGGACCCGTTCGTCGTCGGCGTTGAGCACCGCGACCCCTCCATGGGCCGCATCCGGCAGGGCCTCGACCAACTCACCTTTCGTGGCGGCGATGACGTCGCGCGACCCGAACTCACCGAGGTGCGCGGTCCCCACGTTGAGCACCACCCCGATCCTCGGGGGCGCGATCTCCGCGAGCTCCCGGATGTTGCCCGGCGCTCGCGCACTCAGCTCGAGCACCAGGAAGTCGGTGGACTCATCGGCGCGGAGGGCCGTCCAGGGGTGGCCGATCTCGTTGTTGAACGATCCGGGCGGCGCGATGACCGTCCCGGCGGCGGAGAGGACAGCCCCGATGAGGTCCTTGGTGCTGGTCTTGCCCGAGGAGCCGGTGATCCCGACCACGACGAGCCCGTGGTCGGCGACCAGCCTGTCGACGCTGGCTCGTGCCAGGGCTCCGAGTGCCGCGAGCACCGCCGCCCCGGACCCGTCGGAATCCGCGGCCAGGGCCATGGCGTTGGTGACGCGCCGGTCGACGGGGGGCACCACGATCTGGGCACCCCCCGCCCCGGGGACGTCGGTGACCTCGCGCGCGACCAGAGCGGCCGCCGCCCCGGCCTGCAGAGCGCGGCCGACGAACTCGTGGCCGTCGACCCGCTCGCCGGGCAGGGCGAGGAACAACCCGCCGGGGTCGATACGACGGGAGTCGAACTCGACGGAACCGGTGACCGCGGTCGAGGGGTCACCTCCGACCAACCGCCCGCCGACGATC
>NZ_JAALDV010000032.1:0-9413 GCF_014145045.1 Dietzia sp. DQ12-76 | reverse complement strand
CCCCGACGCCGAGGCCGAGCAGGTCCACGCCCACGCGGCGCGGATGCTCTTCACCGGGGACGCCGGGTTCCGCCGCCTCGGGGAGCTCTCCGGCGGCGAGCGCCTCCGGGCGGCTCTGGCGGTCCGGTTGTTCGCGCGGCCGGTGCCGCAACTGTTGGTGCTCGACGAGCCGACCAACAACCTCGACCTCCCCGGCGTGGAGGTGCTCGCCGACGCCCTGCAGCAGTGGCGCGGAGCGCTGCTGCTGGTGAGCCACGATGACGGGTTCTGCGACCGGGTGGGGGTGGACGAGGTGATCCGACTCGGCTGACGCGCCCACCTCACCCGATCACCCACCACGGAGGGATCCATCCCGTGCGCACGCTCATCTACTACGTCGCCGTCACCGCCGACGGGTTCATCGCCGACCCCGACGGGCGAACCGACTTCTTCCCCCTGGAGGGAGACCACATGGCCTGGCTCATCGAGCACTACCCGGAGACGATCCCCGGCCACGTCCGCGGGGCGCTGGGGCTGGCCGACACCGCCTCTCGGGTGTTCGACACGGTGGTGATGGGTCGCACCACCCATCAGGTGGCGGTTGACGAGGGTCTGGCCAGCGGCTATCCGCATCTGCGCCAGTACGTGGTGACGCACCGGCCGGACGACCTGCCTGCCGAACAGGGTCTCACGGCCTCGGACGAGGATCCTGTGACCCTGGTCCGCAGGCTCAAGAGCGAGGATTCCCCTCTCGACATCTGGCTGTGCGGAGGTGGGGAGCTGGCAGGGGCTCTCGTGGACGAGATCGACGAGTTCCGACTGAAGATCAATCCGGTCCTGATCGGCGCGGGGCGGCCGTTGATCTCGGGGCCCGTTCCGGTGTTGTCACTGGTCGTGCGCCGGAGGATCGGCTTCGACAGCGGGGTGGGCTACGTGGAGTACGAGCGCGCGCGCCGCGGGTGACCGCGTGGCTGCAGGGATCGGCTCACCGCACCCAGGGCGCGTAGGGGGCGACGTGGAAGCACGGCACCGGGGTGGCCTCAGCGGGGGCCAGTGCGTTGAGCACGTGCAACCACACCCTCTCGCTGTACAGGGTGGCCACGTGCTCGGACAGGTCCTCGGCACATCCGGCCTGGAGTTCGATGTTGGTGACGTCACCGGAGTAGAACTGGCGGACGAACGGGGTCACGATCTGGTCGAACTGCGAGACGATGCTGTACATGCGGACTCCGGGGATGCCCTCGGGGCCGCGTGGGTAGACCTCGGTGGCGAGTGGCGAGTCGACGACCTGCTGGATGAGGGCCGGCGTCGAGTGCTCCAGGCTCCCGTACACGGCGGGCCCGAGGACCGGCACCAGGGAACGCAGATAGACGATCTCGCTCAGTCTGGTCCCGGTCGAGGGCGAGATCCCCACCTTGGTGTGGACCTTCTCGCTCCCGCCGAGGAACGTCAGGTAGTAGTCGGCCAGGATGCCGCCGCCCTGGGAGTGCCCGACGAGGTCGACGGCGTCCGCGCCCGTCTCGGCGAGCGCCCGGTCCACGACCTGCTGAAGGACCAGGCCGGAGGCCCGGATGTCGCCGAGGCCCTGGATCGGCATCGCCGGGAAGCCCGTGACGTTCCCGAAGGTGAAGGTGTAGACGCAGTACCCGGCGTTTCTCAGCAGAGGGGCGCCGGCCTGCCAGGCGAGCGCCTGCGTGGTGAAGGTGGGGTGGACCAGGACGACGGGACGCGGGCGCTGCGGGGTCGGTCGACAGTTCGGGTCGTTGGCTCCCGGAGGCGGGATCTCGGGAGCCAACGACGCCTGGAACCCGGCCGAGATGTCGAAGGGCACCGGCAGTGGTCCCTCGGTGGGCGACTGCGCACGGGCGGGGGTGGTGGCGGAACCCACGAGGAGCACCGCCACGGCGACCACCGCCACCGCGGCGGCGATCCGCCTCGCTCCGAAGGGGCGTGCGGGTGGTCTGGTCGCGACTCCGATCACCGGAGGCCCCCTGTCGTTGCGCCGCGGCCCGCTACGAGAGGGCCGACTCCATGGGTGTGATGGTCCTCACCCTAGGCAGGGGCGGCGCTGTGCGCTCTGCTTCCCGTCAGACGGCACCGCCGGCGACCGCGGGCGGGGTGCCGGTGTTGGAGGAGGCGTCGGTCTCACGGGCCAGGTACTCCTCGATCCGGAACCAGTCATTGTCCGCGCGCTCGGCGATCGCCACGAGGGTGCTCATGTTGGCGACCTCCTCGACCTGCTCACGCAGGAACCACAGCATGAACTGCTCGCCCAGCGGATCTGCCTCGGCTCGCGCGGCCTGGAACAGGGCCTCGATCTGACGGGTGACCTGCTTCTCCTGCTCGAGTGCGTACCGCAGTGCGGCGACGGGTCCCTCGAAGTCGGCCTGCGGGCCGGGGACGGCCGGGATGGTCACCTCGATGTCGCGGTCGAGCATGTACTGCACCATCATCATCGCGTGGTTCCGCTCTCCGAGGCTGTGCTGGTAGAAGCGGCCCGCGAGCTGCGGCAGGTCCTTGGCGTCGGCCCACACCGCGATCGCGATGTACTGCTGGCTCGCGGCGAACTCGTGGCCGACCTGCGCGGACAACAGTTCGGTGAACGAGGACTTCTTGGCCATGATCATGGAACCCTTCCTCTCGGGGGACCTCGACGGGCGTCGAGGTTCGCGGGGGCGTGGTGCGCCCCGGGGGTCCCAGAGTAGGACCGACGAGGGTGTTTTACCAGGTCAGTAAGCCTAACCGAACATCGGTAAGCCTGGCCTGGCCGGCGGTGCCGGACGACCGGATACGGCGCGGGACGCCGTCGTCAGCGCCGGTGCGCCCGCATCGCGGAGTGTTGGTCCCTCGGCTTGACCACGATCTGGTCGAGGTTGACGTGCGACGGCCGGCTCGCCACGAATCCCACGATCTCGGCGACGTCGCGTGCGACCATGGGGGTCAGTCCCTCGTAGACGGCGCCGGCCTTGTCGTCGTCGCCGTCGAATCGCACCAGTGAGAACTCGGTCTCCACCATGCCGGGCGCGATCTCGGTGAACCGCACGGGCTCGCCCAGGTGCTCCCCGCGGAGCGTCCGGTGCAGGACGGCCTGCGCGTGCTTGGCCGAGGTGTACCCGCTGCCCTTGTCGTAGGACTCGAGCGCGGCGATCGAGGTGATGGTCACCACCAGCCCGTCGCCGGTGTCCACGAGCACCGGCATGAGTCCGCGCACGAGCCGCAGGGTGCCCAGGACGTTGGTCTCCCACATCCATCGCCACTGATCCTCGTCGGCGTCCATGACGGTGGTCGTCCCCTTGGCGCCGCCGGCGTTGTTGACCAGCACGTGCAACCGGGGCACGGCCGCGCAGAACGCCTCGCACGAGACGGGATCGGTGACGTCCAGGGGAATGGCGGTGCCGCCGATCTCGTCCGCGAGCGCCTCCAGTCGGTCGAGTCGTCGGGCTCCGACGACCACGTGGAATCCCAGCCGCGCCAGTTCGCGTGCGGTGGCCTCGCCGATCCCGGAGGAGGCGCCGGTCACCACCGCGATGCGGGTGTCGGCGGGGAGAGCGGTGAGGTGCTCACGGATGGCGGGGTGATCGACACTCATGGTCTCAGGCTAGAACAGCAGTCCCAGTGGCGCGCGACGGAGACAATGGTCGACGATGCGTGCGGTGCGGATGGCCCTGGTCTCGGTGGTGGTGGCGGTGATGTGCGTGGCGTGTGGATCCTCGCGGCAGTGCGACGTCGCCGCCGACCCCCTTCTGGCGCCACTCGACGCCCCCGGGCAGGCGTGTCCGCGCTTCGGGGTGAGCACTCCCGGCGGACCTGCCGCCCCGGAGGAGCTCCGTGCGGTCGCCGACACCGTGGGTGCCCGGCCGAGTGTGGTGATGTGGTTCGTCGACTTCTCCTCCCCGCCCCCGATCGCCGAGTTGGACGCCGTCCGGGAATGGGGTGCGGACCCGATCATCACGTGGGAGCCGTGGCGGTGGATCGCGGACGGGGTGTACGACCGCGGGGCGTTCCCGATGGAGGAGATCGCCGCGGGGGTCCACGACGACCACCTCTATCGCTGGGCCGACGAACTGGCCGCCTGGGGTGACACGGTGTACCTGCGATTCGCCCACGAGGCCAACGGCGACTGGTACCCGTGGAGCCCGCGGGGCGGTACCCCTTCGCAGACCTATGTGGAAGCGTGGCGGCATGTGCACGACCTCTTCGCCGCCGAAGCGGTGCACAACGTTCGGTGGGTCTGGACCGTCAACGTCCCGCACCCCGGAAGCAGCCCGGTGGCCCCGCTCTTCCCGGGCGAGGAGTACGTGGACGTGGTGGGCGTCGACGGCTACAACTGGGGTACCACCCAGGCGTGGAGTTCCTGGCAGGAACCGGACGAGATCCTCGGCCCCACCCTGGACGAGGTGGCCACGATCGCACCGGGAGTGCCCGTGATGGTCACCGAGGTGGCCAGCGCGGAGGCGGGTGGGCCCAAGTCCGAGTGGGTCAGGGACCTCGTCGGGTACCTTGATTCGAGAGAAGAGTTGACGGCGTTCGTGTGGTTCGACCACCACAAGGAGACCGATTGGCGCCTGGCCAGCAGCCCGGAGTCCGCCGCCGCCATGGCGGACGCCCTGACCAGAGGGAGCCGTACGAGATGACCCCGCCGCCGTGGAGCATCCCCGCACCAGTGGAGGCCGAGCGGGTGCGCGACGTGGAGCGGCTGGGGTTGTTGGGGACCCCGCCCGAGGGCCGGTTCGACCAGGTCACGAACATGGCGCGCCGGGTCCTCGGCGTCCCCGCGGCATCCCTGTCCCTGATGGACGACGACCGGTTGTGGATGAAGTCGATCCACGGGCTCGAGGTGGAGGAGGTGCCCCGGGACAAGACGGTCTGCCGGACCACCATCGCGCGGGCGTACCGCCGCCCTGACGACCCGGCGCTGGTGATCCCGGACGCCGCCGCCGACCCGGAGTTCGCCGAGATCCCCGGTATCGGTGGCCCGGACGGGGTCCGGTTCTACGCCGGCTATCCGCTCTACGGCCCCACAGGTCATCCGGTGGGCACCTTCTGCGTCTATGACTTCGAGCCCCGGAACCTCGACCCGCAGCAGATCGAGGCGTTCACCGAGCTCGCCGAGTGGGCGCAACGGGAACTCGAGCGGTCCGCGGAGCTGGACCGGGCCGCGGAGATACAGACCCAGCTGCTCCCGCGCCCCCTCACCGGACTCGAGGGCTACCGGATCGCCGCCGTCTGCCTCCCGGCGTTCACCGTCGGCGGAGACTTCTTCGACCACTACAGTCGTGGAGACACCCTGATGCTCACCGTCGCCGACGTGATGGGCAAGGGGCTCGGGGCCGCGATCCTGTCCTCCTCGGTCCGCGCCTCGGTCCGGGGGGCCTCCCGGGTGCTCGACCGGTTCGGCCCCGCCGACGGCGCGCAGGACACGGGGGCAGTCACCACGCTCGCGGCCGAGCACCTCGCCGAGGACTGCGAGCTCACCTCGACCTTCGTCACGGCGCTCCTCGCCGCTATAGACCTGCCCAGCGGGACGATCCGCTACACCGATGCGGGCCACGGCCTTGCGCTGGTGCGGCGCTCCGACGGGCGGATCGAGCCCCTGGAGGAGGGCGGGCCCCCCATCGGGATCCTCCCCGGGACCACCTGGGCCTCTGATGAGGCACAGCTAGAGCCGGGCGACGTGTTGGTGATCTGCTCGGATGGTCTGCTCGATCTGTTGGACGAGGACAGCGACCCCGCCGCGGTGTGGCAGTTCGTGCAACCCTTCGCCCTTCCCGACGAGCTCACGGCTGCGACCCGCGACCTGGTGGCGGGCCGGCCCCCGCTGGACGACGTGACCGTGGTGGCCGTCCGGAGAGAGGCGGCGTGAGCACGGTCCCGGCCCCGCCGGTGCCGCGCAGCGAGTACCCCTCGCCCTACCTGCGGCTGCTCATCGTGGTGACCGTGATCGTCGGGTTGAACTACATCGTGTGGCGGTGGTTGTTCTCGGTCAACTGGGACGCCTGGTGGATCGCCGTCCCGCTGGTCCTGGCCGAGACCTACAGCCTGATCGACTCGATCCTCTTCGCCGTGACCATGTGGCGGTTGCGTCGTCGCCCCGAGCCGCCCCCGGCGCCGGAGGGGGTGAGCGTCGACGTCTTCATCACCACCTACAACGAGCCGCTCGACCTGGTGCTCGACACGGCGGCGGCCGCCAAGCGCATCCGCTACCCGCACCGCACGTGGATCCTGGACGACGGCGCCCGTCCGGAACTCCAGGCCGCCGCCGCGGAGCTGGGGGTCGACTACCTCACCCGGTCGGCCAGTTGGACCGACAAGCCACGCCACGCCAAGGCGGGAAACCTCATCAACGCACTGCTGCACACGGACGGCGAGTTCCTGCTGATCCTGGACGCGGACCAGGTCCCCGAGCCGGAGATCCTCGACCGGACCCTCGGGTACTTCACTGACGAAGGTATGGCGCTGGTCCAGACCCCGCAGTACTTCACCAACGTCCCCGAGTCCGACCCGCTGGGCAGCCAGGCACCCCTGTTCTACGGGCCCATCCAGCAGGGCAAGGACGGGTGGAACGCGGCGTTCTTCTGCGGGTCGAACGCCGTGCTCCGTCGCGAGGCGCTGATGCAGCTCGGCATCACGGGGTACGTCAAGGCCGTGGAGGACGGGGTGGATCGCGCCCTGCGGACGGCCGGCAGGGTGATCAGGCGGGCACAGCGCACGGTCCCGGCGGACCAGCCCGAGGTGGGGGAGGCGCTCGGAACCGTCCGGCGGGCCGTGCGCACCGCCCGCGCCGAACTCAGGGCGGGTGGGTCTCTCGCGGAGATCACCTACGGGTTCCAGCAGACGGTGGACGCGGCCGCGCGCACCGTGGTGGACGCCGACCTGGGCGCGATCCGGTCGGACCTCGAGGCGATCGCCGCGCTGGACGAGCACGGGGCGGACGCGATAGTGCTCGACGACCTGGTGCTCGACCAGCTCGCCGACCGCGAGTGGTCGCCACTGGGAGCGGTCGAGTCGGTCCGCGCGCTGATCCGCGCCGTGGACATCGACCGGGCCGACGAGGCGGAACCCACCCAGGCGCTGGCGACCATCTCGGTCACCGAGGACATGGCCACCGCGATGCGTCTGCACGCTGCGGGATGGCGGACCGCCTACCACCACGAGGTGCTGGCCTATGGTCTGGCGCCCGAGGACCCCAAGACGATGCTCACCCAGCGACTGCGGTGGGCACAGGGCACGATCCAGGTGATGCTGCGCGAGAACCCCCTGGTGCAGCGGGGTCTGACGCTGGCCCAGCGGTTGATGTACTGGTCCACGATGTGGAGCTACCTCTCGGGCTTCGCGGCACTGGCATACTTCGCCGCCCCGGTCATCTACCTGACCTTCGGCGTGCTGCCCGTCCAGGCGTGGAGCGTGGACTTCTTCGCGCGACTCATCCCGTTCCTCGTTCTGAGCCAGCTGCTGTTCTTCATCGCCGGCCGGGGCACCCCGACCTGGCGGGGACAGCAGTACAGCCTCGCCCTCTTCCCCGTGTGGATCGCGGCCTGCTGGACCGCCGCGCGCAACGTCTACTTCGGCAAACCCCTCGACTTCGCGGTCACCCCCAAGACCCGCCAGGGGGAGGACGCGACGCCGTGGTACCTCTTCCGGCCGCAACTCATCGTCATGGCGTTCCTGGTGGTGGCGGCCGTCATCGGGGTGGTGCGGCTGTACCTGGGGGCGATCTCCGTCCTCGGCGTCACGGCGAACCTCGTCTGGGTGGTGTTCGACCTGTTGATTCTCTCGGTGGTCTTCCGGGCCGCTCGCTACCGTGGACCCGACAGAGAAGGAGCGACATGACCGCCTACGACATCCGGGAGGCCGGCACCGCAGTGGTGGTTCAGCCGACCGGTCGACTGAACATGGTGGCCGCCCCCGGCCTCCGCGACCAGCTCCGTGAGCTGGTCGACGGTGGGTCGCGCCGGGTGGTGGTGGACCTCAGCGCCACCGAGTTCATCGACTCCTCGGGACTCGGGGCGTTGATATCCGGACTCAAAGCCGCCAGGCAAGCCGGGGGCGACCTTCGCATCGCGGCCCCGAACGCACAGGTCACGAGCGTGTTGAAGCTCACCCGGCTCGACCGGGTTCTGACCGCGCACGAGTCGGCGGACTCCGCCTTCGATGGCGACTGACCAGCGTCGGGAGCTGACCCTCACCACGGGTGAGGGCACGCTCGACAGGATCCTCGATCTGATCGGGGAGACGCTCTCGGCCGGTGAGGTCGAGGAGGAGGTGCGGTTGCGGTTCGAGATCTCCGTGGCGGAGATCGGGGCGAACATCATCGAGCACGCGGCCGACGGCGGCCCGGTGCACCTGGACCTCGTACTGGAGGTGACGCCGGACCGCCTCGAGGCGCGCTTCACCGACGACGGCAGCCCCGCCCGGGTGGACCTGCGTGCCGTGCAGATGCCGGACGTCTTCGCTGCCCGGGGCCGGGGGCTGGCGATCGCGGTGGAGGCGCTCGATGAACTCGAGTACCGCCGGCGCGGGGGAGAGAACGTCTGGCGGCTGGCCTGTTACCGCGAGCGGGAGGCGGGGCAGTCGGAGGACGACGACGAGGTCAGCGGCCCCGGCCGGTGACCATTCCGACGAGTCCGCGCACCGCGCCGAGGGCCATGTCGGACTTGGAGAAGTAGTCCTGCCAGCCGCACACGAGGCCGTCGCGGACCTCGAGTCGCCCGCACACCCAGAACCCGCAGCGGAATCGCCCGACCCCCAGGTAGTCGGTGCGTTCGGTGAGCACGATCGTCGGGGAGCCGGGGGTTGTGGGGTCGGCGGGGGCGCCCACGGCGAGGTGGTGGATCTCCGCGTCGAAGTCCACGCTGCCGCCCAGGGCCGACAGCGCCTTGACCACATCGCGCTTGCCCCGGATGGTGGGGAGCCCGATGTTGGCCCACCACACGTCCTCGGCGAGCAGCTCGGAGGCGGTGGTGACGTCGCCCGAGACGAGGGCGTCGAAGAAGGTGCGGACCACGACGTCGGAGTCGAGCTTGGTGGTGGTGGTAGCCATTGGACCACGGTAACCGCCCCGGTCCGATCTGTGCGGCCGGAACGCCCGGCCTCAACCGACTTGTGCGTGCCGAGTGGTCCCTTGCGCCCGCGTACCCGGGCGGAATGCGTGTAGGCAGGGCTGGGCAGGGCGCAGAGTTCCGGTGATGCGGACGGCGCGCGCAGTTCTCGGTGGGGCACGCGGGCCATCGACGATGTGCGGGATCTGGACAGCTCAGCCGGATCTGTGGCTGGCACGATGAGCCTCATGAGTTCCGCAGCCGCCCCCGCCCCCGCCGTCTCGTCGGTCGTCTCCTCCGACGGCACCGCCCTCGCCTACCGCCTCCTCGGCGACCCCGCCGCCCGCCCGTTGGTGCTGGTCCACGGCTGGGCCCAGTCGAGCGCCAGCTGGGGGC
>NZ_JAALDV010000319.1:0-6531 GCF_014145045.1 Dietzia sp. DQ12-76 | reverse complement strand
ACAGTAGAAGGCCCGATGCGGCAGCGGATGCGGGACGGCTATCGCCGACGCAGACGCAGGCCGCGGCGTCGACTGCTGCCGTACTCCCGGACCACGCGGGCCGGCTCATCCGGGCAACGGTGGGCGTCGGCGGCGACCCGCGCCGCGCCTCGCGAGGGCAGCGTGCCGCTGGTCGCGCCACAACGACGGCAGCTCCAGACCGCGCCGTCGGAGGTCTCGTGGACGTAGCAGGTCCGCTCATCCGCCTCGTTCATGTCGCTCCTCGGAGCAGGGCGCCGACCCCGAGCCGGCGCGAATTCGGCCATTATGTCACAAAACTTTCATGTTGACGCCTGCCAGGTTGTCCGGCGCCGCTCCCCCACCCCGGTCCGCGGCCACTCAGGAGATCCGCCCCCATGGGAGACTGTTCCCATGAGGGTCACCGCGAAGTCGGACTACGCGCTGCGTGCGCTCGTCGAGCTCGCGAACGCCCAACGCGCCCACAGTGGCGACGGTCCCCGCGAGAACCCGATCAGCGCCGAGGAACTGGGCCGGCTCCAGGACATCCCGCACGGCTTCCTGCAATCGATCCTGTCGGACCTGCGCCGGGCCGGCATCGTGGCCAGCCGACGGGGCAAGACCGGTGGCTGGACACTCGCTCAGGACGCGGGCTCCGTCACTGTCGCCGATGTCCTCCGCGCGGTCGACGGCCCGCTCGTCAGCGTGTATGACGTGCGGCCCGAGGCGGTCGATTACAACGAGCGGGCCGCGGTCCTCCAGCACGTGTGGATCGCGTCGAGGGCGTCCCTGCGGCGGGTCATGGACGCAGTGACACTGTCCGACCTCGCCGAGGGCCGGCTACCGGGCGAGGTCCACGCCCTCACCCTGGACGAGGACGCCTGGGAGCCCCGGTGAGCGGCGGACCCCGCCGCCACTGACCCGCCGACCCGCCGTGGTGGCCAACCCCAGGCCCTGATGCTAAAGTCTACTGAACTACTCTGTTTAATGCCCTAGTGGGCCGCGGCCGGACGAGGCCTCGCCCGCTACGTGGTTCCGAGAACCCCCCACTCGACCGACGCCGGAGGATCCCCCTCGTGCCCACCCTGATCATCCTCGGCTTCGCCGGACTGCTCGCCCAGCTGGTCGACGGCTCGCTCGGCATGGGATACGGCGTCACCTCGACGACCATCCTCGTGGCCGCCGGGATCGCGCCCGCGGCCGCGTCGGCAGCCGTGCACTTCGCCCAGATCGGCACCACCCTCGCGTCCGGCGTCTCCCACCACAAGTTCGGGAACGTGGACTGGCGCATCGTCGCGATCCTCGCGGGCCCGGGCGCGGTGGGCGCCTTCATCGGCGCGACGGCCCTGGCGTCGTTGTCCAGCGCGACCGCCAAGCCCATCGTCGCTTCGCTCCTGCTCGCACTGGGTTTCTACGTCCTCTACCGCTTCCTGCGACTGGGAGGCAGGCGGCCCCAGTTCTCCGGCCAGATCTCGGCGCGCTTCCTGGTGCCACTGGGCTTCGTCGGCGGAACACTCGACGCGTTCGGAGGCGGCGGGTGGGGCCCGGTGGGGACCACCACTCTGCTCTCCTCGGGCCGGGTGGAACCGCGCAAGGTGGTCGGCTCGATCAGCGCCTCCGAGTTCGTGGTGGCGGTGAGCGCGTCCATCGGCTTCCTCTTCGGTCTCGGCGCCGCGGGCATCAACTGGGCGTTCGCCGTCGCGCTGCTCGTCGGTGGCGTGACCGCCGCTCCGTTCGCGGCCTGGATGGTCCGGCACATGTCCGCCCGCGTCCTGGGCACGGCCGCGGGCGGTCTCATCATCATCACCAACACCTTCACCCTGCTGAGCGCTGCCGACGCCCCGGCGATCGTGATCGGGCCCGTGCTCGGGACGCTGGTCCTGGTGTGGATCGCGCTCGTGGTCCACGCGGTGCGTGCCGTCCGCCGTGAGCGGACTCCCGATCCGGAACTCGTCACCACCTCCTGACCGCCCCTCCGCCCGATCCGCGCGCCAAGCTCCATCCGCGCGCCAACCCCCATCCGCGCGCCATTACTGCATTCGCACGCGGAATATCGTGAGTGGATGCAGTACTCACGCGCGGATGCGGCGGGATCGGCACGCGGGTGGGCCCGGCGCGCCGTGTACGTGAGTCAGGCGAGGGTCAGGCGCGCACGCGGTCCTGCGCCGCCCGCTCGCCGAGATGCACCGAGTATCTGCGCACCAGCGCCCGCCATACGAGTGGCCCGCCCGTCACCAGCACCAGGGCGATCACACCGATCAGTGGCGGCGACGCCCCGAGCATCGCCGAGGCGGTGACCGCCAACACGATGGTGATGCCCCGCCGGATCAGACCCTGCGGCACCCGGCCGGCGACCCGGGAGCCGAAGAACGTCCCGATCGCCCCGCCGATCAGCAGCGGCACCAGCAGGGTCCAGTCGACGCCGGTCACCATCACGTGCCCGATGGCCGCCGCGATCACCAGCGGGACCGCCTGCACGAGGTCGGTGCCCACCAGCCGCAGCGCGGCCAGGGTCGGGTACAGCAGCATGATGCACATCATGATGACCGTGCCGGAGCCCACCGAGGTGATGCCCACCATCAGCCCGCCGACCACTCCGACCAGCAGGGTGACGAGCGGTCTGACCGGTGGGTTCGGGTCGCTGCCCGTACGGATCTTGCCGGCCATCTCGAAGAACGCCCGCAGGAAGTAGGCGGAGGAGGCCACGATGAGCGTCCCGCCGATGGCCTTCTTCAGCAGCCCCTGGACGTCGTCGGCTCCCACCGCGTGCACCAGCCAGGCCCCCAGGTACGCGGTCGGAACCGAGCCCAGGATCAGCCAGAACGCGATCTTCAGGTTGGGTTTGCCGTGCTTCCAGTGCACTCCGGCCCCGACCACCTTGTTCACCGCGTTGACCACCAGATCGTTGGCCACGGCGGCGGTGGGAGGGATCCCCACGAGGATGAGCGCGGGCGTCATCAACGCCCCGCCGCCCATCCCCGTCAGACCTATGACCACGCCGATCACCGCGCTGACGACCAGCAGCCCCAGTGAGTCGTAGGACCAGAGCGCCTCGGGCACCCGCTCAGACGCCCAGGATCGAGCTGACGATCCGCTGCGCCACCTCTTCCGCGGTGCCGTCCTCCGGACGGATGTGTAGGTCGGGGGTCAGCGGCGGCTCGTACGGCGCGGAGACGCCGGTGAACTCCGGGATCTCGCCGGCCCGCGCCTTGGCGTACAGCCCCTTGGGGTCGCGCGCCTCGCACTCGGCCAACGGCGTGTCCACGAACACCTCGGTGAAGGGCAGGTCGGCCGCGGAGTGGACGCCGCGCGCTTTGTCGCGGTCGGCGCGCATCGGGGAGATGAGGGAACAGATGACGACGACGCCGGCATCGGCGAACAGTGCCGCCACCTCCGCGGTGCGACGGATGTTCTCCGCCCGGTCCTCGGCCGAGAACCCGAGGTCGGCGTTGAGGCCGTGCCTCAGGTTGTCCCCGTCGAGGATGTAGGCGGGGTGGCCGGACTCGATGAGTAACCGCTCCACCTCGGAGGCGATCGTGGACTTGCCCGAACCCGACAGGCCGGTGAGCCACAGGGTGCGGCCCTGCCCGCGGTCGCCGCGCTGGACGGCACCGGCGTGCCAGACCACGTTGGACCCGGTGGTGGCGGGCCCGATGATCATGCCCGCGCCCACGGTGTTGCCGGAGAGCTCGTCCACGAGGATGAACGCCCCGGTGTCCCGGTTGCGGCGGTAGGGGTCGTACATCAACGGCGTCTGCGTGCGCAGGCCGATGCGACCGATCTCGTTGAGCCCCAGCTCGGTGGAGTCGGGGTCGCGGTGCAGGGTGTTGACGTCGAGCCGGTACTCCAGGCCCGTGACGATCGCCTTGGTGTCGCGGGTGGTGTGCTTGACGACGTACCGCTTGTTGGGCGTGAGGGTCGAGTCGTCGGCGAACCAGCAGACCATCGCCTCGAGCTCGGTGCCCTGGTGCGGCCGGTTGCCGGGCCGGGCGATCATCTCACCGCGGACGATGTCGATCTCGTCGTTGAGCGCGATGGTCACCGCGGCCGGCGCCGCCGCCTCGTCGAGCTCGGCTCCGCCCGGGCCCCAGATGGCCTTGATGGTCGACTGCCGACCGGACGGCATGACCACCACCTCGTCGTCGACCTTCATGATCCCCCCGGCGACGGTGCCGGCGAAGGACCGGTGGTCCAGTCCGTCGGCGCGCTGGGGGCGGATCACGTACTGCACGGGGAACCGGACGTCGGTGAGGTTGCGGTCCGACGCGATGTGCACGTTCTCCAGGTGGTCGAGCAGTGCCGGGCCCGTGTACCAGGGCATGGCCTCGGACCTGTCGACCACGTTGTCACCCTTGAGGGCGGACAGCGGGACGAACGTCACGTCGTGGACCTCGAGCTTGGCCGCGAAGTCGGTGAACTCGGTGCGGATGGCCTCGAACGTGGCCTCGTCGTAGTCGACCAGATCCATCTTGTTGACGGCCACGACCAGGCGGGGGATGCCCAGGAGCGCGGACAGGAACGCGTGCCGGCGGGTCTGCTCGAGCACCCCCTTGCGGGCGTCGACGAGGATGATCGCCACGTCGGCCGTCGAGGCACCGGTGACCATGTTGCGCGTGTACTGCACGTGGCCCGGGGTGTCGGCGATGATGAACTTGCGACGCGGACTCGAGAAGTAGCGATAGGCCACGTCGATGGTGATGCCCTGCTCGCGCTCGGACCGCAGCCCGTCGGTGAGCAGCGCGAGGTCGGTGTACTCGTCGCCGCGCTTGGCGGAGGTGGCCTCGATCGAGGCCAGCTGGTCCTCGAAGATGCCCTTGGAGTCGAAGAGCAGGCGCCCGATGAGGGTCGACTTACCGTCGTCGACCGACCCCGCGGTGGCGATGCGTAGCAGCTGGGCGTGCTCGGACATCGTGCTCAACTGCTCCGCGGTGAGGGTCGACGCGGTGCTGAGGGACGGGGCGCCGGCGGAGGACGCGGTGGTGGCGGAACTCATCAGAAGTAGCCTTCCTTCTTGCGGTCTTCCATGCCGGCCTCGGAGATCCGGTCGTCGGCACGGGTGGCGCCGCGCTCGGTGACGCGGGTGCCCGCGACCTCGGCCACGACGGCGGCGTTGTCGGCGGCGTCGGACTCCACGCAGCCGGTGCAGGTGGCGTCCCCGACGGTGCGGAAACGGACCAGCTCGGTGCGCGCCTCCTCGCCCGGGAGGGTCTCGAGGAAGCGGGTCTTGGCCAGCAGCATGCCGTCGCGCTCGATCACCTCGCGCTGGTGCGCGTAGTAGATGGGCGGCAGCGCGATGTCCTCGCGCTCGATGTACTGCCAGATGTCCAGCTCGGTCCAGTTGGACAGCGGGAACACCCGGATGTGCTCGCCCTTGCGGTGATTACCGTTGTAGAGCTTCCACAGCTCGGGGCGCTGCGCGCGCGGGTCCCAGGCTCCGAACGCGTCGCGGAAGGAGAAGACGCGCTCCTTGGCCCGGGCCTTCTCCTCGTCGCGACGGGCGCCCCCGAAGACCGCGTCGAAGCGGTTCTCCTGGATGCCGCGCAACAGCGCGGCCGTCTGGAGGCGGTTACGGCTGGTGCCGACGCCGGTCTCCTCGACCACGCGGCCGGCGTCGATGTCGTCCTGGACGTAGGACACGAGCAGTTGGACGCCGGTCTGGTCGACCACCCTGTCGCGGTACTCGATGACCTCGTCGAAGTTGTGCCCGGTGTCGACGTGCATGAGCGGGAACGGCATGGGCGCGGGCCAGAAGGCCTTGCGCGCAAGGTGGAACATCACCACGGAGTCCTTGCCACCCGAGAACAGCATCCCCGGGCGTTCGAACTGCGCGGCTACCTCGCGGAAGATGTGGACGGACTCGGCCTCGAGTGCGTCGAGGTGCGAGAGCGTCACCGCCGTCCTCGCTGTCATGCGACCTCCAATGTCGTGGGCTGGCCCGGTCCGACCGGACGACAGACCGCAGACAGGTCTGTCTGCGGTCTGGTTCGGGGTCCATCGTGCGCCCCGAAGGCCGCGATTTTCATCTCGGCGAGCGAAACAGTGCGCACATCGCCGACATGTCGACATACGATGTCGACTATGCGCCATGAGCCCACGCATCGCGTCCTCGCCGTGATCGAGGCACTGTCACGCGAGGGCCCACCGCTGCCCCTCGCGGAGATCGCCCGGATCACCGGGGCCAGCCGCTCCACCCTCCACGCCGTGCTGGCGGAGATGCAGGACGCACGGTGGGCCGAGAAGTGGGAGGGCGGGTGGCGCGCCGGGCCCACAATGCGCACGATCGCCGCATCCCTGTCCGCCGAGGTCGACCTGGCCCGGGCCGCCCGTCAGCCCCTGGAACGCCTCGTCGACGACACGGGGATCGCCGCCGTGGTGTTCGAGACCCGCGACGGCATGAGCGAGGTCGTGGACGTGGTGGGGGCGGGCATGCGCACGGCCTCCCGGCCGGACATCGCGGTGGGCCACGTCGTCCCGGTGCGGGCACCCTTCGCCCGTGAGCTCGTCGCCCGGTTACCGGTGGTCGACCAGCGGCGG
>NZ_JAALDV010000318.1:0-5559 GCF_014145045.1 Dietzia sp. DQ12-76 | reverse complement strand
CTCCGAGGTCACGGTCGCCGGCGTCCGCGTGGGCAGGGTGCTCGGAGTCCGGCGGGAGGTCGGCCCCCCGGGCGAGACGATCGCCGTCGTCGACTTCGAGGTCGAGCGCTCGACGCCGGTCGCGAGTGGCGCGCGCGCGTCGGTCCGCTACGGGGACATGCTGGGCATCCGCTACCTCTCCCTCGATCCCCCACAGGACGGCGGACCGGCCGTCGGCGGCGCCGACCCTCTGCCGGAGGGGACGCGTATCCCGCTGGAGGCCACCACCGATCCCGTGGACCTCACCGCGCTCGTCAACGGGTTCAAGCCACTGTTCGAGGCGGTGCGGCCGGACGAGGTCAACACTCTCTCGCGCACGGTGGTCGCCGCGTTCCAGGGCGAACCGGGTGCCATGGACGTCCTGCTCGCCCGCCTGGCGCTGCTGAGCCGGGACATCGTCGGCAGGCAGGACGTGTACACCAGGCTCGCGGACAACATCATGGCGCTCACCACCACGCTCACCGAGCGGGAGGCGGACCTCCAGCGGCTGGTCAGGGGACTCGACACCGTCTCCGGGGCGCTCGCGGACGGCGACGGGAACGATCTCGCGGCGCTCCTCGAGCGCGGGGACGCGGCCACCGCGACACTGGCCTCGATGCTCCGCGAGACCGAGCCGGATCTGCGCGCGAGCCTGGACGCCGCTCGTCACACGACCGACGGGTGGATCCCCAACACCCCGGCGTTCGACACCGCGATGGGCAAGGCCCCGCTGTTCGCCCGGGAGGTCAACGCCCAGGCCCAGAAGGGCGGCTTCCTGGCGCTCTACATGTGTAACTTCACGGTCAAGTGGGACGCCTGGGAGACCAGCCTGTTCGGCTACCGGAACTCGGGGGCGTGCCGATGAGTCCGATCGCCATGGTGCGGGAGAGTCTGCTCGACCTCGTCCGCGACCCGAGGCACGCCCGTCGCGGCAACACCGTCTTCGTGGGGGCCGCATCGATCCTGCTGGTCATCGCGGTCTTCGCGGCGAGCATGGCCCTGCCCCGACTCTGGTACGTCCTGCGTACCCACCACTACGCGGCCGAGTTCGCCAACGCCGGGGGGTTACGAACGGGGGACCCGGTGCTGGTGGCCGGCGTGCCCAGTGGCCGCGTGGATTCCCTTGCGTTGGAGCGCGGGCTCGCGGTGGTGGGGTTCCGGCTCGACCGGGGCCAGGTCCTGGGCGAGGCGAGCACCGCCACGATCGGTCTCAAGTCGATCCTCGGGAACAGGTTCCTCGAGGTCACACCGGCGGGTGGCGGGGACCTCGGCCCGGACCAGCGGATCGGGGTGGAACGCACCACGTCGCCCTACATGATCGACGACATCGGGGGAGCGGTCACGGACCTGGCCGAGGAGCTCGACACGACTGCCGTCAGCGCGATGATCGACAGCCTGGACAGCATCCTGCCGCAGGACGCCGGGGCCGCCGGTCAGTCGATCGACGACGTCTCCGCGGCCCTGGGTCTCCTCGCCCGCGAGGACGCGCGGATGTCCGGGGTGGTCACCACGACGCGCGAGCTGACCGGCGTCCTCGTCTCGCAGGAGGCGAGCATCCGGGCTCTGACCGACCAGTCACTCGTGCTGGTCACCGTGCTCGCCCAGCGTCGTGAGGCGCTCAGCTCGCTCGTGTCGTCCCTGGAGGATCTCGCGACCCGGGTGCGGGTGCTGCTCGACGAGGAAGCCGAGGACGTGGACCGCGTGCTGGGCAACATGCGCTCGATCAGCGAGACCTACCGGAGGAACATCGACGCGATGGACGAGGTCCTCACCCGGATGCCACCCGGACTCCGCGCGGTCACGGACGCGACCGGGAACGGCCCGTGGACGGATGTCGCCACTCCGACCGGCCCGATCCCGGATTCGGCGCTCTGCGCCCTGGGGGTGATGGACGGATGCAACTGAGACGTGTGAGCCGGTCCGGGGTCGTCGCGATCGTCGTCACCGCCCTCGCCGCCGTCCTGGTGGTGGCCTACCTGCTCTCCGGCGTCCGGGGAGACGGCGGTCGCCACGTGATCACGGCCGAGTTCGCCTCCGCCGAGGGCGTGTACGTCGGTTCGCAGGTCCGGATCGTGGGCGTCGAGGTGGGGATCGTCGAGAAGGTCGAGCCGACGGGGGAGTTCGCACGGGTGCGGCTCTCACTGGATCCCGGTACGCGGTTGCCCGCGGACGTGGGCGCTGTGGTGATGAACCCGGCCGTCATCGCCGACCGGTTCGTCGAGCTCACCCCCGCCTACGTGGGCGGGCCGACGTTCCCGGAGGGCGGGGTGATCCCGGCCGAGCGGACGCGGGCGCCCCTCGACTTCGACGAGTTCGTCTCCAGCCTGGACACCCTGAGCGCGGCGTTCTCGCCCGGCGCCGACGAGGTGGCACGTGGTCTCGACAGGGGGGCCGAGGCCCTCGACGGCCGGGGGGAGACGCTGAGCCGCGCCATCAGGAACCTGTCCACGGTCTCGGCGGTCGGCGGGGACCGGGCAGAGGACGTCGACGCGATCATCACCGAGCTCGCGGTGCTCATGGACGCGGCGGGCGGTCGCGACCAGACCATGCGCGACCTCGTGCTGGGACTCGACGACCTGGGCCGGCAGCTCCGGGACGACAGGATCGACGTGGCCGCCCCGGTGGAGGACCTGCGGGTGATCCTCGACGAGCTCGACGCGATCGTCGCCGAGCGCGGGGACGACATCACCGCGACGACCACCGCGACCCGCGAGGTGACGGCACTGTACGCACGCCACCGCGCGGACTTCGCCGAGTTCCTGGACCTGTACCCGGTGATGATGGAGAACCTCGCCGCAAGTATCGGGCCCGACGGCCGCGCGCGCATCCGCCTCAACGTCTCGTCCAACATCACCCACTTCGCCCGTGGTCGCGAGCTCTGCCGCCGTGAGCCGCTCCCGCTGTGCACGGGCGCGGGACTGACCAATCCGCTCATGTTCCCGGTCGAGCAGCGTGACCCGATCGGCCTCCTCGGCGCGTTCGACCGGGTCGCGGGGGGTGGATGAGGGCCATGCGTGAGACCGGAACCCGTCCGCACCCGGTGCGCGGACTCGTGACCCTTCTCGGGGTGGCGCTGCTGGGGGGTACGGCGATGGTGGCCGTGAACACCCCGCAACTCGCACTCCAGTCTGTTCCCCTGGGAATGGAGACCGGGGAGGGCTCGGCGGACGTGGAGATGCGGTTCGAGCGCGCCGACCGGCTCGCCCCCGGAGCGGAGGTCCGCTTCGGCGGACGCCTCGTCGGCCGGGTCCGCAGCGTCGGTACCGATGGAACCGAGGCCGTGATCGGCGTCCGCCTCGAGGGCGACTCCGGCGTACCCGCCGGCGTCTTCGCCGAGATCCGCCTGCCCACCGCCCTCGGCAGCCCGTTCATCGCGCTCACCCCGCCGGAGGCGCCCTCGACCGGTGCACTGCTCGAGGACACGGGGGTGGTTCCGCGGGCGCACACCGGCGTCGGGCCGGATCTCGAGTCCAGCCTCGCCTCGCTGGGGCTGCTGCTCAACGGGAGTGGGATCGCTCAGCTCGCCTCGGTGATGGAGGAGCTCACCGTGGCCCTGGACGGGCGAGGTGAGGAGATCGGGCGCATCCGGGAACGTGGTGATCGCGCCCTGGAGTTGTACGAGGCGAACCGCGACGAGATCGACCGGACGGTCCTCGCCCTGGACCGGGTCAACGCCTCGCTCGCCGGTCGCCGGGAGCTCATCGACCGCGGCATGCGGGTGTCCGCCGACCTCGTCTCGGAGGTGGCGGCGAGTCGGGAGACGATCACCGCACTCATGGACACCACCACCGCCCTGACGGTGCAGGTCGAGCAGTTCACCTCGGCCACGGACGGGCGCCTGACGCCGTCGCTGCGCACACTGACCGTCCTGCTCGAGGACATGGAGGGCTTCGGGGACGAGGTGGCCCCCACGCTGGACGCCCTGCAGCGCTTCGTCACGAACTTCGACGTCGCGGTCCGCGGTGACCACATGATGTTCGACGGCGCGCTCGACCTTCCCGGTTCGCTGGACGCCCTGGGCACCGGCGGGGAGGTGCGCGCGGGTCGACCGCTGCCACCCGGTGCCACCGGCCCGCCCGACGCCCAGCCGCCCGTGGGGGGTGCGCCGTGAACCGCCACGTCGTCACGCAGGCGCTGCTGTTCGCGGTCATCTCGGTGGTGGCCATCGGGTACGGCATCAGGTACATCGGGGAGGACGCCGATGTGGCGAGCGGTTTCCGGGTGGTGGCGCACGTCGAGGACGCGCGGGGCGTCGGGCCCGGGGTGCGCGTGACCTACCGCGGCGTGGACGTGGGCGAGGTCCAGGACGCCGTTCTCGACGGGGCCGGCGGGGTCCGGCTCCGACTGAGGATCATCGACGGGACCCTGATCCCCGTCAGCGCCCACGCTCGGGTGGTGACCAGCACGGCCCTGGGAGACAACCGGCTCGACGTCAGGCCCACGAGTGACACCGGTCCCTACCTGGGGGACGGTGATGAGTTGCTGGTCCCCGAGGACGAGCAACCCGCGTCGATCGAGCACCTCATCGCCGACATCGACACCTCGCTGCGGGCGCTGGACCCGGAGTCACTGGCCTCGTTCGGGGACAGCGTGGCCACCGCGCTCGAGGGCAACGGCCCGCGGCTGGGCGCGATCCTCGAGGACACCGCACTGCTCGCGGAGGTGGTGTCGGAGCAGGCTCCGACGTTACGGGGGCTCGTCGGTGACGGGCTGGTGACCGTACGCGCGCTGGCGGCGCGCCCGGATCCCCTCAGCGGCTCGGCCTCGGTGGCCCGCGACGTCGCCGGGCAGCTGTCCCGCCGGGAGGACACGCTCGTGTACCTGCTCGACCGCTCACCCGAGTCGATGCTCCGGGCCCAGGTGCTCCTCGATGCCAACCGGGAGGACGCGGCCGGCCTGCTCGCCAACACCCTCGTCGTCACACCCGTGTTCCGCGATCGGGGACCCGCCTGGGAGGCCGGCCTCACGCAGGGCGAGCGGGGACTGCGGGCCCTGGCGGGGACCGTGCGTGACGGGCGCGCGGACTTCCAGCTGGTCGCCACCCAGGGGCCGGTGTGCGTCTACCCGTACGAACCCCGGGACATCGTCGACCACTCCCCGCGTGAACCGGACCTGCGGTTGTACTGCCCGCCGGGCGAGGACCTGGAGCAACGGGGATCGCGGGCGGCTCCCCGGCCGAACGACGAGGGGCTGGCGGGTGCGACCGAACCCGGCACCAGGATCGGCCCGGACATGGCGGTCGACCCGGTGCTCATCCCGACCGGCAGAGAGATCGCCGCGTACTGGGCGACCATGATGGAAGGACTGCGCGATGGCGGCTGAGGCGACCACGGACGGCGACGTCCCGGAGGACAGGGCCCCGGAGGACAGGGCCCCGGAGGACACCTCCACGGTGGACGACGATCCCGTCGAGGGCACGGACGCCCCGCGGAGGAGCACCGCTCGCATCGTGAGCGCCCTGGTCGTGGTGGCATTGGTGGCCGCGTGTGCCTGGTTGGGCTATCTCGTGTGGTCTGACCTGACTTCCACAAGTTTTAGTGT
>NZ_JAALDV010000317.1:8646-11467 GCF_014145045.1 Dietzia sp. DQ12-76 | reverse complement strand
TGGGAGACGTTGCGGACGCCCTGGTCGCCGACGGACCACGGGGCCGAGTGGATGTAGATGCCGTCGTAGCTCAGCCGGACGGCGTCGTGGACGATCGAGTCGTACCCGCCGTTCTCGATGCGCAGCCCGAAGGCCTCGGAGTTCATCCGGACCTGCCGTCCGCGCTGCCCGGTGTAGTACACGCCGTTGTAGGTCTCCCAGCCGCGCATCCCGGCGGAGGCCCGCATGGTGCGCACGTGCTGGCCGTTCCGGGTGACGGTGACGAGTTTGGTGCGGTCGTCGTACTCCGAGATCAGCGCGTCACCGGTGCGGAACGCCTGCTGCCGCTTGCCGCCGGCCCAGACGGTGACCGAGGTGTTGACCGGCCAGAAGGAGTGCGGGCGCCACCGGACCTCGGAGTTGTTGACCCAGTAGAACTTCCCCGCCACCGGGGGCTCGGTGCGGATGCCGAGCGTGGCCTCCGCGCGGGCCCGGTCCGCGATGGGCCGGTCGAAGAAGAACATGACCGGCTGCGCCACGCCCACGATCTCGTTCTGCGTGGGGAAGACGTTGACGTCACCGTATTCGGGCGCGGGACGATCGGGGCCGATCACCGGGTAGGTGAGCACCGGCATCGCCCCTACTCCCGGAATGAGCGGGGTGGGCAGCGGTGCGTTCTCCAGTTGCGGGATTCCGGGCGGGCTCGGCGGCATCACGGACTGCGCGTTCGCCCCCGGGGCGAGCCCCAGGACGAGGGCGGCCGCGGCGAGGATCGCGGTGAGGGCCGGGATCCGGGGCGAACGGGTCATTGCTACTCCTGGGGATGGCGGAGACGAGGGGCTCCTCTCAGCCTAGGCGGAGGGCTCTCTTAGGGTGTCGCGCTCTGTGCCGATTGTGTTTCACCCCGACCCGAGGGTGATCGACTCAGTAGTTCCAGTCGCCCTGACCGTCGAACTCCCCGAACTGCCGACCCGGTCCGCCCACCACGATGAACGGGTCGCCGTTGCGGGTGTTGTCGTAGTACCAGGCCGCGTCCTCGGGACTCAGGTTGATGCAGCCGTGGGAGACGTTGCGGACGCCCTGGTCAGCGATCGACCACGGGGCGGAGTGGACGAAGATGCCGTCGTAGCTCAGCCGCACCCCGTTCTCGACGGTCGTGTCGTATCCGCCCGCCGTCCTGGCCAGTCCCCAGGTGGAGGAGTCCATCCGGACCTCACGCGCACGCCAGCCGTTGTAGTAGACGCCGTTGTGGGTGGGGTAGGAGTCCCGCCCGGCGGACGCCCTCATCGTGCGGACGACCTGTCCGTTGCGCGTGACGGTGACCAGGTGGGTGGCGTCGTCGTAGGTCGAGACGACCGCGTCGCCGGTGCGGAAGGTGTTCT
This sequence comes from Dietzia sp. DQ12-76, assembly GCF_014145045.1. NCBI lineage: Bacteria > Bacillati > Actinomycetota > Actinomycetes > Mycobacteriales > Dietziaceae > Dietzia > Dietzia sp. DQ12-76. The sequence continues at coordinate 10,106 of NZ_JAALDV010000317.1, read as the reverse complement.
CCCGGCCGCCGGCCCACACGGTGACCGCCGTGCCCGCGGGCCAGAACTCGTGGGGCCGCCATCGCAACTCGGCGTCGCCGACCCAGTAGAACTTCCCCTGGACGGCCGGTGCCGTCCGGATCCCGACGGACGCCTCCGCCCGGGCGCGGTCGGCGACGGGACGGTCGAACCGGATCATGACGGGTTGCGCCACCCCCACGGTCTCGTCGCGGGTGGGGTAGACCGACGCCACCGGTTCCACCGCGGGGCGCGGCGGTGCCGGCACGGGGATCGTGAGGACCGGTTGCGAGGCCACCCCGGGAACCTGGGGGAGGGGCGCCGATTCCAGGCCGGGGAAGGAGACGGACTGCGCTGACGCGGCGGGGGCGAATCCGGCGGTGAGACCGGTGGCCAGGCCGGTCGAGACGAGGAGGGACGCGAGGAAGCGGGTTCGGCGGGACATCGTTCTCCTTCGGGCCGCGGTCAGACGGGCACTGGTGACGTTTCGGACGGGGACGGGGCGAGCCACTGAGGCGGTGGGTGAATTCGCAGGACTCAGCTTAACCTCAATTGTCGCACAGGAAACATGCGTAACAGAACCGTGCGAGCTCGGTGGATGCGGCGGTGGACGTGTGGGCGTCGGGCGGGGGCGGTCCTGTCGGGCCCGGACGGAGGGGTCGGATAGGAGAGGGTTGGTTCCATCGTTTGTTGGTAACAGTGTTCACAAAACCGCAGGTGAGCCCGCCGGCTCCCGTTACTGACCAGAAGTCAACAGTAGAACTGCAGTTCATGGGCTTGCCAGTGGAACGAGTGCAACATAGAGTTCGACCAGTCACCGGCCGGGGGGGCGGTGGCGAGGTGAAGAACAGATGAGGGGCTGTTACTTCACACTGAGGGGCCGGTTTCATTACCGGGGCACCTGGGGGGGTGTCGGCCCGCCGCCTTCCGGGGCGCGCGAGGAAACCGGAAGGCGCGATGCGCAGTCCGTTGAATGGGAACGGCGTCGGATGCTGAGGGGCTCCGGCGCCGTTCCCGATTTCCGCTAGAGAGTCAGTCGAGGATGTGCTCGGCGACCCTGTGCAGACCCTCGAGCGCTCGCGCCTCGGCGTCGGCCGATCGGGGCGTCTCCGGGCTGATCAGCGTGAGGTGCCACAGATCGTTGTCCGCGATGAGGATCGTGTGGACCTCGACGCCGCCGCCGGTGGGGGCCGCCGCGCAGTCGATGTACGCGGTGCCGAGTTCGGGGAGCACCGGCGCGGGGGCCTCGGGGGCGCCCGGCGGAGCGTCCTCGATCGAGGCCGACTCATCTCCGCGGATCTCCGAGCACGCGTATCGCACCCCCAGCAGTGCGGGCTGTCCTCGGAGTGCGGCCTGGGGCCCACCACGCGGCTTGACGACCCCGGCGGCGAAGGTATCGGGAATCTCGTCCCGGTCCGCGGCGGCGGTCCGGGGGGCCGCGGGCGAGGTCGTGGGCATGGGCT
>NZ_JAALDV010000317.1:0-8485 GCF_014145045.1 Dietzia sp. DQ12-76 | reverse complement strand
TGGGCCGCCATAGGTGCAGATCAGGCCCAGGTCACCGGAGCCGATGGGCTCGATCTCGGGCATGTCGGCACCGGTGAGCTCGATCAGCTCATCGGTCGGCAGATCGAGGAGCTCGCAGGCGTTCAACCGGTCGTCGGGGGCGGGGCGTCCCTCGACCATCGCGGCGGCGACCTCGGGCTGTGGCGCCGGCGAGATCCGGGGTGGACCCGTCTCGCCGTTACCCCCGACGCCGGACGCGGAGCACCCCGCGACTGCCAGCACCGCGGCAGACGCCGCCGACGCGAGGGCGACTCGTCCCCCCGGGGCGGTGCGGGGTCGCTGCGATCGCATGGACCGATCCTACGATGTCGTGGCTCGATGGAGGCTCCCGACCGGTCCGCGAACACCCGTCCGCGCGGGTTCAGGCCTCGCCGGGCACGATCTCGGTCGCTCGGATGACGGCGTCGAACGACTCTCTGATCCGGTCCTCCAGCAGAGTCGGCGACTCGTCGGTGCGCCACTGCTCGACCGCCACCCGGACGATCGCGATCGAGGCCGCCGCGACGGTGGCTGCCTCCACAGACCCGGGCTCGCTGCCCTCTCTGCGGGCCACCAGCGCGGCCAGTTCCTCCTCGGTGCGCGACAGGATCGCGTACACCTCGGTGCGGATTCCCGGTTCCTGCCGCCACATGTCGTGGAACCGGTTGAACAGAGGGGTCTCCTGCCGGGCCATGGAGACCTGCAGCCACAACAGCCGGGTGAGTGCGGTCATCGTGGACACGGACCGGTCGGTGAGGAACAGGCGCACCGCGTCGCGGTCCGGGGGGAAAGCGTCCGGGATGCACGCGGCGGCCTTGGACGGGAAGTAGTTGAAGAACGTGCGGCGGGAGACGTTGGCGGCCTTGGCGATCTGGTCCACCGTCACCGCGTCGAGTCCCCGTTCGAGGGCGAGGTCCAGTGCGACGGAGGAGATGGTCTCGCGCAGCTCGCGGCGGCGTCTCCCGACGCGGTCGGCGCCTTGTCCGTGCGTGGATGGGCCGGACATGTGGCGCCTCCCCGTCGGTCGTCGGTGCGTGTGGGTCGTCTCCGTTCGGTGGTGATGACCTTACCCAGGGGGTCGGGTCCTATCCTGGGCATCATGCGTATCGCCGCCACGACTTTCCTCGCCCCGACGGCCGTCGTCCTGCTCGGTGTGTCGGCGGGGTGCGGCGGTGGCGACGGCGAGCCGGCACCGGAGATGGGGACCATCCGGACCGCGCCGCCGGAGACCAGCGAGCCGGAGATCCCCCAGGTAGAACCCGTGACACGTGAGCAGTGCCCGTACCTGTCCATCGATGAGGCGTCGAGGCTCAACGGCGAGCTGGCCACCGACGTGCGGATCGATGACCGCGTGGATCCCGCTGCCTGCTTCTTCTACGGGGCGGACGGGGCGGTCCAGCTGACGACGACCGTGTATTCGGTCGCGTCCGAGGAGCGGGCCACCGAGCTGGTGGACGGCTCGGCACCGGTCGGTGAGTCCGAGCGCTCGGACGTCGAGGGTGGGTGGACCGGTGGGCGAACCGGTGGCCCGGGGGGCGCTCTGGTGGTCCTGGCCCGAGGCACTCAGGTCCTGGCGGTGCAGTCCACGCAAGAGCAGTCGGTCAAGGTGCAGCGGGTGGCCGAACTCGTCGCGCCCCGCGTGGCCGACTGACTCAGGTTGCCGGGTCGACGGCGACGTGCGAGTACGGCATGAGTGACTCGACCGCGGGGAACACCACTTCCATGAGGAGCAGCACCGCCGCCGCGAGAAGCGCGACGAGCAGCACGATCCGGACCGGCGTCGGGCCGGGCAGGCTGCGGTAGAGGCGGGCGTACATCACCGGCCCCCCAACTCGACGGGGACCTCGCCGGCCACCCGCGGCTCACTTCGTTCGAGCACGGCGTGCACGACGAGCCGCTCCGCGGCCGAGAACTGTGGATGGCACGTGGTGAGCGTCGTCAGCGGCAGCAGCTCGGGGGAGGGGGGCTCGGTGCGTCCGGGCACCGCGTCGATCACCCACACGTCCTCCGGTCGCACCACCGACATCCCGGACAGCCCCTCGTATCTCCCTGACGTCGCGCGGTCGGCGAGGTCTGCGGGCAGACATTCGGCGGCCTGCTCGCGGGCCGAGTCGGGATCCGGGGCGTCGACGGGCAGCACGCGGTAGATCAGCCACCTGTCCGCGGTGGCGTACACCAGGGCGTCGCAGGAGCGAAGGGCGTCGAGATCGTTGAACGGCGAGCCACGGCCCACCCGGTGACCGGCGACGGCGAAGTTGCCGGGTTCCCCCGGGCCCTGTGTCCCGGTGTAGTGTCCGGGCCCGGTCTCCAGAGCCGCGTCGCTGGTCCCGGAGACCACGGCGAACCGGTAGTCGGAGCCGAACGCCGGGATGTACATGCGGGCGAACGCGGTCCCGTCCGCGAGGCCGGACGGTGCCGGGTCCCCGTCCTCCGCGACCCGGCCGCGCATCCGTGGGTTGTCCGTCGTGTCCCACCGCCGGTCCAGGTCGGCGTCGGCGGCGGACTGGGCGCGCGCCGCGTCCAGATCCGTCCACCACACCTGGTAGACCACGAAGAGTGCCAGCACGACGCCGAGCGTCACCAGCACCTCTCCCAGCACACCCGCCGCGCGCCTCACGACGGTTCCGTGACCATCCCCAGGATCAGCTCGGCCATGCTGCGTGCCGTCATCGCCGAGGTCTCCACCTCGCCGAGCATGGCCGCCGTGACGGAGCCGTCATGGAGGATCGCCAACCGATCCGCCAGGTCGGCGATGTTGTCGGGGTCCTCGAGTCCCATGCCGGCGAGCTCGGAGCGGAGCGTGGACGCGACCCACGCCCGCTGGTCGGTCACCGCCTCCCGGATGGCGCGCTCACCGTCGGTGCAGGGGCTGGGGAACTCGATGGCGGCGGCGAGGTGACACGACCCGGGGGTCGCCGGCTCCACACGCTCGCGGACGAGGTCGAACAGGGCGAGGATGCGCCCTCGCGAATCGGGCGCGGCGTCCGCCCGTCGCTGCCACAGGGCGCGGTCCCGATCGGCCATGGCTCTGAGGTACGCCACGACCAACTCGTCCTTGGAGCCGTATGTGTTGTAGAGGCTGGCCTTGGCGACCTTGGCCTCTCTGAGAATCCGGTCGATGCCGACCGCCCGGATCCCGTCGGTGGAGAACAGACGAGTCGACGTGGCCAGGAGCCGCTCCCGCGGTCCGGGTTTGGTCGACCGTGCGCTCGTCACAGGTGACAGACTATCGGCTGGCACCGCGGTCCCGGCGGGACCGGTGCCGTGTCAGGCGACACCGGCCCCGATGGCCCGGTTCACGCCGGGGGCTGTCCCCCGGCGGGAGGGCGGTCACCCGTGACGGTGTCGTCGGCCTGCACGTCTGCTGGGTCGTGGGCCGGGCTACTGTCCGGGCCGTCGGCTCCGGTGTTCTGTTGTCTCTTGTTCGCGCCGCCGACCTTGTCGTTCAGGTAGTCCCCGGTCTTCGCGACGGCCGAGTTGAGCGTGGCGGGGTTCCTGCCGATGTTCTTGATCTTGTCGATCAGGCCCATGTCCGGTCCTTTCGTCAGGTGCTCGCGGGTGAGGAGACGAACGGCCCGGCCCTGTCGTGCGGGGCCGGGCCGTTCGGACTCGTCCGGAGGTCGTGCGTCTCCTGTGGCAGTGCGTCGTCAGACGCGGGTGCGTCCGCGGCCCCTGACCAGAGAGACGAGCCAGATGACCAGGCACGCGCCTACGATCGCGGCGACGAAGCCCCAGATCGAGAAGGCCTCCGGCATCCCGCCGCCCTCGCTGACGAGTGAGACGAGGAGGCCGACGACGAACGCGCCGACCACACCTGCGAGGACGTTGGCGACCAGGCCCATCTGGGCGTTCTTGCCCATGATCATGGAGGCGATCCAGCCTGCGAGGCCACCGACGATGATCCAGGAGATGATGCTCCACAGCATGGTGGTGTGTCCTTTCCCGAGAGTCGTACGCGGCCCAGGCGTGGGCCGCCCTCACAGGAGAACACGTCTGCTCCCGGAACGCCTCCGGTGGGACCGTCTGTGGGGTTAATCGTCGCTTATTCGTTACTCACCCGCGCCTCAGGTGTCATGTGAGCAGGATCCTCAGGCGAGATCCGCCGACTCCGGGTGCTTCTCGACGTACCGCTCGACGAACGCGCAGGCGGGGCGAACGCGCAGTCCCTCGTCGCGGGTGGCCTCCAGTGCCTCCCCGATCATCCGACCGGCCAGACCGCGGCCGCCGAACTCGGGATCGACCACGGTGTGCGGAAACGTCCTGACGCCGTCCGCGTCGCTGTAGTCCGCGAAACCCGCCACCACGCCGTCGACCACGATCTCGAAGCGGCCGGCGGCGGGGTCGCGCCTCACCCGGACATCCTCGCCAGCGCTCACGAGTGCGACTCCGGACGCACGACCATCACCGGGCAGGGCGACGCCTGCAGCAGCGCCCGGCTGGTCGAGCCGAGGACCATGCCCGTGAATCCGCCCCGCCCGTGGGATCCGACGACGACGAGCTGGGCGTCCTCGGCCTGCTCCACCAGGGCCCGGACCGCACGATCGCGGGTGACGACCCGCTCCACCCTGACATCGGGGTAGCGGTCCGAGAATCCGGCGAGCCGCTCGGACAGGGTCTCCAGCTGTTGTTCCTCGAGCTGCCGCCAGTCGTCGTCGGTCAGCGCGATCCCCGCTGCGGCGGCCTGGACCTGCGGATCCATCCAGGTGTGCACCGCGATCAGTGTGGTGTCACGCGCGGACGCCTCGGCGAACGCCCACGAGGTGGCCTTGGCGCTGACCTCCGACCCGTCGACGCCCACCACGACAGGACCTGTCCGGTCGAGGTCGTCGGTGTCCTCGCGGGTCACCACGACCGGGCAGAACGCGTGGCTGGCCACCGACGCCGAGACCGAGCCGAGGACCATCCCCTTGATCCCGCCGAGTCCGCGCGAGCCCAGGACGACCATCTTGGCCTTGCGGGAGTAGTCGATCAGGACCTGCGAGGGGTTGCCCTCGACGATCGCGTGCGAGACCTCGATGTCCGGGGCGACCTTGAGGGCGGTGGCCCGGGCCTGCTCGACGATCGGCTGGCACTCCTTCTCCAACTCGTCGTACACGGGTTGGGGCGGGACCATGCCCTCGGCGAACATGGCGGCCGGCATCGTGTAACTGGTGACCAGCACGAGCGGGATCCGCCGGGTCGCGGCGGTGTGGGCTGCGTAGGCGACGGCGCCGGTCGAGGCGGCTGAACCGTCGATGCCGACGATCACGGAATTCTCGAGTGAAGCCATACCCCGAGGATACCGCCGTGTCCGGATCCCCGATGCGTTCTCGGGACGGGTGAGCCTAGATCCCGTCGGGGAAGGGGGCGTTGGCAGGGTAGGCCATGTTGAAGCTGCCCTGGAACGCCGGGAGGAAGGCGCGGCCGGGGCCGAAGAGGAAGAAGTCGACAACGGCGTCGATCATGGATGCTCCTGGTGTGAACGGGGCAGCTGGCGTCCAAGTGGCGCGTGAGGTGCCTCTGGCGAGAGGTGAGTGTAACCCAGCGACTAGACTCCGCACATGACGAATCCCGGACGTCCGCGAAGGCCGCTGCCGTTGCGTGACGGCGTGGACCCGGTCCGGATCCGGCTCGCCGACCCCGGACGGGGGCCCCGCAGCATCCCCGAGGAACTGCGCCGGAGGTTTCCCGACCGTCTCGACGAGCTCGAGGCGGCCCTCGCCGGCGGGCAGGTGGTGACCGCCGACGGTGAGGCCGTCACCGACACCACCCGGCGGCGCCGTGGGATGGACGTGTGGACCTACCGGACACCCGAGCCGGAGGTGGAGGTGCCCTTCGGGATCGAGGTCCTGTACACCGACGACCGCCTCGTCGTCGTCGACAAACCGCACTTCCTCGCCACCACCCCACGCGCGGGGCACGTCACCCAGACCGTACTGGTGCGGCTCCGCCGCGACCTCGGGCTGGAGGACCTGGCGCCGGCGCATCGCCTCGACAGACTCACCGCCGGGGTCCTGGTGTTTACCGTCGACCCCGCCTTCCGGGCCGCCTATCAGGACCTCTTCGCCGCCCGGCGGGTCGCCAAGACCTATCTGGCCGTGGCCCCGGCCCCGGACGGGACGCCGCGCGTCCGGGAGCGGTCCAGCCGGATCGCCAAGACGCGCGGGGTGCTGCAGGCCGCCGAGGTGGACGGCCCGCCGGACGCCCACACCCGCATCACCCTGCTCGACGTCCGTGAGCCCGGGCAGGGGGAGCCGGGTCCCCCGCTCGGTCTGTACCGCCTCGAGCCCACCACGGGACGCACGCACCAACTGCGAGTGCACATGAACGCCCTCGGGACACCGATCCTCGGCGACGACCTGTACCCGCGGGTGCGGACGATCACCCCCGGGGATTTCTCCCGGCCCCTGCAGTTGCTCGCGGAGACGCTCGAGTTCACCGATCCCGTCTCCGGGGCCCCTCGCCGGTTCCGGACCCGCAGATCGCTCGAGGAGTGGCCGTCGGGGAGGACCCCGGCGAAAGATCGGGGCCATCCCCCATCGGCACCCGCTCCGAACTCCTGCATGCTTTAGGTCGACCACCACGATCCAGGGGAGCACATGACCACGCAGGCCGAGACCCAGCACCGGGCGGAGGGCGCGGACCTCGCCGCCGTCGCCACCGACCTCGTCATGACCTACGGCGAGGGCGAGACCGAGGTCCGCGCGCTCGACCACGTCAGCGCCTCGTTCGAGCGCGGACGGTTCACGGCGATCATGGGGCCGTCCGGGTCGGGCAAATCCACGCTGATGCACTGCATGGCCGGACTGGACCGGCCGACCTCGGGCTCGGTCCGGGTGGGCGACACCGAGATCGTGGGCCTGGCGGACAAGGAACTCACCGCGCTGCGCCGCGACCGGATCGGATTCGTGTTCCAGTCCTTCAACCTGGTCCCCACCCTGACCGCCGAGGAGAACATCACACTCCCCCAGGACATCGCGGGCCACTCGATCGACCGGGAGTGGTTCGACGAGGTGATCGGGAGGCTGGGGATCGCCGACCGGCTCTCACACCGCCCCTCGGAACTGTCCGGGGGGCAGCAACAGCGCGTCGCCTGTGCCCGAGCCCTGGTGGGACGCCCGGACATCCTGTTCGGCGACGAGCCCACCGGCAACCTCGACTCCACCTCGTCGGCGGAGGTGCTGTCGATCCTGCGCAGCGCGGCGGACGAGTTCCAGCAGACCGTAGTGATCGTCACCCACGACCCGCGCGCGGCGACCTACGCCGACCGCGTCCTGTTGCTCGCCGACGGCAAGGTCGTGCGGGAGCTCTCCCACCCCACCTCCGATGAGATCCTGGCGGCCATGGGCGCGCTCGAGGAGGGGTGATGTCCGCCCGTCACGCCGCGGGTCGCGCGCCCAGCCATTCCCGGCCCATGCTCCGTGTGTCCCTGCGCAACATCGCCGCGCACAAGCTGCGGTTGGTCCTGTCCGTCCTCGCCGTGGTGCTCGGTACGGCGTTCGTCACCGGCTCGCTCGTGTTCACCTCGACCCTCAAGAACACGTTCGACGGGCTGCTCGACCAGGGGACGCAGGACCTGTCCGCGATGATCGAACCCGAGGACCCCCGGGGTGGCGGGGTGCCGTTCGAGGTCGCCGAGCGCGCCCTCGAGCTGCCGGGTGTCGAGGCCGTCACCCCGGGCGTGACCGGCACCGTGGTGCTGTTCAACGCCGACGGCACGCCCTATCAGTCGGGCGGCGCCCCGTCGGAGGGACTGGAGTGGGTCGAGCCCGATCAGGCCGTCGGCAGCAGCAGCTGGATCTCGGACGGACGGGCCCCGGACGCGGACGGTGAGGTCGTCCTCCCCGAGTCGGTGCTGGACAACGCGGGACTCGCGATCGGCGACTCCGCGCGGGTGTACACCACCTCGCAGGGCATGATCGACGTCACGATCGTGGGCGCCTACTCCTCGGAGACCGACGTCGGCGGCTACGTCGGGGTCGGGTTCACCCCCGCCCAGGCCCGCGCCCTGTTCACCGACGGTGTGAACGCGACGAACGTGGCCGTCCGTGCGGTCCCCGGCGTGAGCCAGGAGGAGATCCGCGACACGCTCGCCGCCGAGTTCCCCGAGTACGAGGTGAGCACGGGCGAGGAGGTCAAGGAGAGGCTCTCCGCGCAGCTGGCGACCATCCTGGACTTCGTCAACTACTTCTTCGTCGCCTTCGGCCTGATCGCGCTCCTCGTGGGCACGTTCATCATCTACAACACCTTCTCCATGCTGGTGGCGCAGAGGTTGCGCGAGCTGGCCCTGTTGCGGGCGATCGGCGCGACCCGGGGCCAGCTCACCCGGTCCGTGCTGGCCGAGGCCGCGCTGACCGGTCTGGTCGGCTCCGCGATCGGCGTGCTCGCCGGGTTCGGGCTGGCGAGGGTCATCTTCGCCGTGCTCGACGCCTTCGACCTGGGCATCCCCTCGGGCAGCCTCGCGCTCACGCCGATGTCGGTCGTCACC
>NZ_JAALDV010000316.1:0-9542 GCF_014145045.1 Dietzia sp. DQ12-76 | reverse complement strand
GGCCCAGGGCCGGGCCCAGCTCGGGGCGATCGCGGTGAAGGCCCTCCAGGATCCCGGGGAGGGTCCCTCGCAGGACCGGGTAGTCGGCGCGGTAGACGGGCGTGTGCGCGATCACCGAGACCAGCGCCTCGCGGAGCTGCGCCTCCTCGTCGTCGTCGCCACTCGTCACCTCGCCCGCGTCCCGGCCGACAGCGGCGTCACGCCGCACCGCCCGGGTCAGCCGTCCCAGCTCGGGGGCGAGGTCCTCGAGGACGATCTGCCGCTTGAGACGGGCGGACTGCTCGTGGACCTGCTCCTCGTCGCCGGGGCCACCGCAGTACCGGGCGGCCAGCTCCGTCAACCGCGCCTGACCGCCGGGATCCACCAGCATCTGGTCGATCAGACGGAGAGCGTCGTAGCCGGTGGTCCCGTCGACGGGCATGGCGGGGTCGAGCACCTCGGCGGGGGCGAGGATCTTCTCCACCAGCAGCCACCGGTCCTCGCCGGCCAGCCCGCGGAGACGCCGCGCGTACCCCACCGGGTCGGCGAGCCCGTCAGGATGGTCGACCCGGATGCCGTCGACCAGGTCCTCCTCGCACCAGCGGCGCACCTCGGCGTGGGTGGCGTCGAAGACCGCGGGGTCCTCCTGGCGCAGCCCGGCCAGCCCGGTCACGGTGAAGAACCGCCGGTAGCCCAGGAGCGGCTCCCGCCAGTGGACGAGGCGGTAGTGCTGCCGGTCGTGCACCTCCTGGGCGGTCCCGCCCCCGGTGCCGGGGGCGACGGGGAAGCGATGGTCGTAGAAGCGCAGCTCGGTCTGGGGGTCTGCATCCGCGTCCGAGTCGGAGGTGTCGGTGTCGGTGGGGGTGACGACGACGAGCTCGCCGACGTCTTCCGGTGACCCCAACACCGGGATCGCTATCCGGCCATCCGCTCCGTTGGCGGGCTCGGTGTCGAAGTCGAAGTACGAGAAGTACGGCGAGTCGGGGCCGCGGCGCAGCGCATCCCACCACCATCTGTTGGCCGTCGGCCGGTCGACGCCCAGGTGATTGGGGACGATGTCCACCACCACGCCCAGGCCGTGCTCCCGGCAGGTGGCCCGGAGCGACCGCAGGGCGTCGATGCCGCCGAGTTCCGCCGCCACCCTGGTCGGGTCCACCACGTCGTACCCGTGGGTCGATCCCGGGGTGGCCTCGAGTATCGGCGACAGGTACACAGAGCCCACCCCGAGATCGGCGAGGTAGGGGACCAGGTCTTCGACGTCGGCCAGGACGAATCCCCGGCCATTCGGATCGGAGGCGGGCGTCCGCAGTTGGAGACGGTAGGTGCTGGCCAGGGCGGCCCCCCTGCCCAGCGCTCCGGTCCCGGCCCGGTCCTCGTGGGCCACGATCAGGAGACCTTGCGCAGGACGATCGTGCCGCGATCGGCCACCGTGATCGTCTCGTCCGAGCCCAACTCGCCGCTGCGCTCCTCGAGGTGGTCCGCCGTGTCCAGGACGACCTCCCAGGACTGCGCGTACTCGGGCCCCAGCAACGAGAACTCGATGGGCTCGTGGTGGGCGTTGAACAGCAACAGGAACGAGTCGTCCACGATGCGCTGGCCGCGCTCGTCGGGTTCGTGGATGCCCTCGCCGTTGAGATAGACGGCCAGGGATTTGCCGAAGCCGGAATCCCAGTCCTTGTGGGTCATCTCCGAGCCGTCGGGACTGAACCAGCCGATGTCCTGGGGGTCCTCGTCGTCCCGCAGCACTGTGCCGAAGAACCTCCGCCGACGGAAGACGGGATGGTCCTTCCGCAGTCGGACGAGGGTGCGGGTGAACTCGAGGAGGGTCTCCTTCTCCTCGTCGAGCTCCCAGTTCATCCAGGCGATCTCGTTGTCCTGGCAGTAGACGTTGTTGTTGCCGCCCTGCGTGCGGGCGATCTCGTCCCCGTGCGCGATCATCGGCGTTCCCTGCGACAGGATGAGGGTGGTCAGCATGTTGCGTCGCTGCCTGTGCCGCAGACTCAGGACGTCCGGGTCGTCGGTGGGGCCCTCGACGCCGCAGTTCCAGGAGCGGTTGTGGCTCTCTCCGTCGTTGCCGTCCTCGCCGTTGGCGTCGTTGTGCTTCTCGTTGTAGGAGACGAGGTCGTTGAGGGTGAACCCGTCGTGCGCGGTGACGAAGTTGATCGACGCGGTGGGGCGGCGGCCGGTGTTCTCGTACAGGTCCGAGGAGCCGGTCAGTCGGGAGGCGAACTCCCCGAGCGTGGCGGGCTCTCCCCGCCAGAAGTCGCGGACGGTGTCGCGGAACTGCCCGTTCCACTCGGTCCACAACGGCGGGAAGTTGCCCACCTGGTAGCCGCCTTCGCCCACGTCCCACGGTTCCGCGATGAGCTTGACCTGGCTGACCACCGGGTCCTGTTGGACCAGATCGAAGAACGACGACAGCCGGTCCACGTCGTGCAGCCCTCTGGCCAGGGCGGAGGCGAGATCGAACCGGAACCCGTCGACGTGCATGTCCAGGACCCAGTACCGCAGCGAGTCCATGATCAGCTGCAGGGAGTGGGGGTGCCGGACGTTGAGCGTGTTGCCGGTGCCGGTGTAGTCCATGTAGTGCTGCTCGTCGCCCTCGACGAGCCGGTAGTAGGCCTGGTTGTCGATACCGCGGAACCCGATCGTGGGCCCCATGTGGTTGCCCTCGGCGGTGTGGTTGTAGACCACGTCGAGGATCACCTCGATGTTGGCGTCGTGGAACGCCTTGACCATCGCCTTGAACTCGCTCACCGCGTCTCCGGGCTTCTCGGCGAACGCGTACTCGTTGTGCGGGGCCAGGAACCCGAAGCTGTTGTACCCCCAGTAGTTGCGGAGCCCCATGTCGATGAGCCGCTGATCCTGCATGAACTGATGGACCGGCATCAGCTCGATCGCCGTGACCCCGAGGTCGGTGAGGTAGTCGATGATCGCGGGGTGGGTCATGCCGGCATAGGTTCCGCGCATCTCGGCAGGGATGTCCGGGTGGGTGGCGGTCATGCCCTTGACGTGGGCCTCGTAGATCACCGTGTTGTGGTACTCGTGCCGGGGAGCGCGGTCGTTACCCCAGTCGAAGTAGGGGTTGATCACGACGGTGGTCATGGTGTGGCCGAGGGAGTTCTCGGTGTTGCGCCTGGTCGGATCGTCCAGGTCGTAGCTGTGCAGGCTCGGGTGGCCGTCGAACTCGCCGTCGAAGGCCTTGCCGTACGGGTCCAACAGCAGTTTCGAGGGGTCGCACCGCAACCCGTGCTCCGGCTCGTACGGTCCGTGGACGCGGAAGCCGTAGCGCTGACCCGGGGTGACGCCGAAGAGGTAGCAGTGCCAGATGTGGCCGTCGACCTCGGTCAGTTCGACGCAGGTCTCACGACCGTCCCTGTCGATCAGGCAGAGATCGACACGCTCGGCCACCTCGGAGAACAGAGAGAAGTTGGTTCCGGTCCCGTCGTACGTGGCGCCGAGGGGGAAGGCGCTACCAGGCCAGGCACGAATGAGCTCTGGGGCGGACTGCTGCGTGTCGTCGTTGGTCACAAGGCCCAACAGTAGTGGTTATCGGGACTCGAACCGGTGTACCGGGCCCCCGACGCTCACCACCAGCCGGTCGCGGGCCCCATCTGCCGGGCGAGCTCGCCCGACGCGGACCGTACCCAGGACCCCGAGAGATGGTGGGAGTCGTGGTAGACGATGACGTTGCCCACCACGACGGGGCAGTTCCCCGCATCGCACAGACCGTCGGTCAGGTCGATGAGTCGGACCGAGTCGATCCCGGCCCCGGCGAGCGCCGCCGGGTTGATGGGCGCGACGGACCGCTCCCGGGGCATTCCGCACTCCTCGGGGGTGCCGCCGTCTCCCAGGCAGTCCCCGGCCCGGATCGGGCCACGCCCCTGATTGAGCCACGGGGTGTCGCGGATGGCGATCACGCCGATGCCCTGCTGGTCGAGTGCCCGCCACAGGTCGACGTACTGGCGTGGCGTGACATCCGGGCCCACGACCCCCACCGGCCGGGTGGCGGTGGTGAACACGAAGTCCGGTGCCAGGCCGACGAGGGCGGCCAGCGCGGCGGGAGTCCATTCGGCGCAGCTCTCGTACAGCAACTCGTCGCTGTCGGAGACCGATGCGTCGAGGGTCAACGGACACCCCATCTTGAGCAGCGTCACCACCCGGAAGCCGTAGTGGCGGCCGACCTCGTCGAGGCCGCTGATCCAGTGTTCGGCATGCGAGCCGCCGACCAGCGCGATGGTGCGGGGTGCGGTCACGTCGCCGTACACGCACATCTCGACTTCCGAGGACTCGAAGTTGGAGATGCAGCCGTCGAGGGTGCTCATGGGCAGGTCGTTGCCCACCTGCAGCAAGGAGGGGACGTAACCGACGTTCTCGGGGACCGGGACGCCGTCGAAGAACGCACGGGCCCCGGGGTGGTCCGGGTCGGTGAGTGAATCGACGTACGGCACCGCCGAGCGGGAGGCCGAGGTGGCCGTCCACCACCCGACGACGCCGAGGCTGGCCACGGCGGACACCACGACGAGGGAGGTGGCCCGGACGAAGCGCCGCTGCTCCCGCTCGGAGCGACCGGACCCCTTGCGGAGCGAGTCGCGCTTCTGGGCCGCGGGCGTGGTCCGGCTCCGCGCCCGGCTGGCCATCCGCAGGGGTCGCTCGACGTACTTCTCGGTCAGCAGGGCCAACACCACCGAGGCGGCGGTGATCACCAGCCCCGACACCAGCGTGATCTCGGCCTGGCGGTCGTAGGACAGCCAGAGGATGAGTATCGGCCAGTGCCAGAGGTACAGGGAGTACGAGATGTCGCCCAGCCGGCGGAACACCCGCCCGGACAGCAGCCAGGTGACCGGGTCCCTGCGCGGCGTCGCACGCTCACCGTCGGGGAGGTTGCCGCCGAGGATGATCAGCAGCGCGCCACCGATCGGATACCAGGCCAGGGGGCCGGGGAAGTAGGCGGCACCGTCGAAGAAGAAGCCCGTGCTCACGACCATGAACAGGCCGGCGGCCGTGGTGAGCATGCGGAGCGGCCACGGGAGGACCACCCCGGCCAACACGATGGCCACCAGACCGCCGACGAGCAGCTCCCACATCCGGGCACCGGTGTCGTAGTAGTTCCAGGGCTGGTTGACCGTCTGCCCGTACGCGGACCACCAGACCGAGGCGACGGTGCCCGCGAGCACCACTCCGAGCAACATTAGCGTGGGCGTCCCGCGCTTCACGACGAGCCGCCACACCGCGGTCAGACCCAGGACTACGGCCAGGGCCACCAGGTAGAACTGGCCCTGGACCGACATCGACCACAGGTGCTGCAGCGGCGAGATGGTCGCGTCGGCCGCCGCGTAGTCCTGGGAGGTGAGCGCGAGTTCCCAGTTCTGGTAGTAGAACAGCGAGGCGATGGTCTGCTCGAAGATCGCCGACCACTGGGTGGGGGGTTTGATGAGGATGGTCCCCACCACGGTCGCCGCCACGGTGACCACGAGCGCCGGATACAGGCGCCGGACCAGACGCTTCAGGTGGGGAAGTGGGTTGAGGGCCGTACCCGGGAGGCCGGCGCCGCGCAGGAGCGATCCCAGGAAGAAGAACCCGGACAGGGTGAGGAACACATCGACGCCGCCGGAGACGCGCCCCATCCAGATGTGGAACACCACGACCAGTGCGATGGCCAGGCCGCGGAGACCGTCGATGTCGTGCCGGTAGGCCATCTTCCCGCGCCGGCGGCGAGCCGGCGGGTTCGGAGTGCTGGTGGCCACTGGCGGATACTTCCTGACGAGTCGTCCGGGCTGTGCTGGCGCCCCGGCCCTGCGAGCGCGCACACCGAAAAGCGTGGTGGCGCCGCGTCAGAGCATGGTGGAACCGGGTCCGATTACACCACAGACGGTTCACCCCGCCCGCGTTGGTACAGTCCGGCGCATGCTGAGCTCACCGCCGTGGCGCGCCGTGGGGACCCTCGCGGGAGTCGTCGGACCGGCCGTCGTCGCGCTGCTGGTGTGGGTCGTGGCCGCCCCCCGCTCGGAGTTGCTCTCGGTCGGCGGGGGGAGGGGACTGCGGCTCCCGGAGTCCGGAGCCGACGGCGGAAGTCAACTCCTGATGCTCATCGTCCTGTTGGGGGCTGCGGTGGTGTGCGCGGTCCTGTCCCTGTGGCACCGCCACCCGGGGTTGCGTCGCCCAGGGGGCGTCCCCGTCCTCGTGCTGCTGCCCGGGCTGACGTGCTCGGTCACCGCGGCCGCGGCCTCACCGGTGGCCGCGCTCCTGGCCCCGACCGCGGAGAACGCCCCGTACGGAACGGTGGTGGCACAGCCGCCCACGGCGGGGGCACTGTTCTTCGACCGCATGATCTACGGGACCACGGGGCCCTCGTGGGACTGGTTCCCGCCCGGCGCGGGGTGGCTGGCCTTCGGCGCGATGATCGCCGCGTTCACCGTGGCGGCGCTGGCCCACGTCAGCCACTCCTCGGAGTTGCGGGACGGCGTGGAGGACGTGGACGGTCTGGACGGGGTGCCCCCGGAGTCGGTGTCCCCGAACCGCCCGGACTGAGTCTCATCCGCGAGCCCCGGTGAGGACCTCGACCGGCGGCCGGAGAGTCGCGAACTGGTCGGTGATCCGCAGTCTGCGCTCGGCGAATCGGTACAGGGCGGCGGGCCGACCGCCCGAGGGTCCCGGCGGCGCGCTTCGTCCGCAGCGCACCAACTCTCCCCGCCTGGTGAGGATCCTCTGGAGGTTCGTGGGATCGACCGGGTGGCCGAGGGCGGCGGCGTAGTGCTGGGCCAGGGTGGAGAGGGTGAACTCCTCCGGAGCGAGCGCGAAACCCAGAGTGGAGTAGGAGAGCTTGGCGGCGAGGCGGGCCCGGGCGCGGGCGACGATCTCCGCGTGATCGAAGACGGTGTCGGGAAGATCGTCCACCCGGAACCACGCGGTGTCGTCGGGGATGTCCGGGTCGGCGTCACTGGGCAGGACACCGAGGAATCCTGAGGCGAAGACCCGCCGACCGGGAATCCGCGAGGGGTCGGAGAACTCCGCCACGGATTCCAGGTGGCTGAGCGAGCGCACGTCCACCTTCTCCGCGAGCTGGCGGGTGGCGGAGGTGGCCAGGTCCTCGTCGTCCCCGACCTCGCCGCCGGGCAGCGCCCACCGACCGGCCGCCGGGCCCAGCGTGTGTTGCCACAGCAACACGTGCAGGGCGTGGGAGGGGGGGTGCGCGATCCGGCGGACCTGACCCACGACGACGAGCACCTCGTGACCGGTGTTACACTTGGGCATGTTTTCGATTGTAAGTCGAAAACAAGGCCGGTGACGTACCGGTCTGCAGAACCGACCCGGGAGGGGGCAGCGATGAGTACTGCCACAGGACACGGCACCACGGTCGCACCGCGGCCGGAGAGCACCGTCGGCAGGCTGGAGTCGCCGCTGGCCGTCAGGATCCGTCACGACGGCGCGGTGTACACCGGCGTCGAGCCCGACGCCCGGTGGGCGTCGGAGATCCGCCGTCTCGCCGCCGAGCGCGACGCGGTGATCCTCGCGCACAACTACGAGGTCCCCGCCATCCAGGACATCGCGCACCACGTCGGGGATTCTCTGGCCCTGTCGCGGATCGCCGCGGAGGCCGAACAGTCGACCATCGTCTTCTGCGGGGTCCACTTCATGGCGGAGACCGCCAAGATCCTCTCGCCGGACAAGACGGTCCTCATCCCCGACGAGGCCGCGGGTTGCTCGCTGGCCGACTCCATCACCGCCGAGCAGCTGGCGGAGTGGAAGGCCGAGCACCCCGACGCCGTGGTGGTCTCCTACGTCAACACCACCGCCGCGGTCAAGGCGCTCACCGACATCTGCTGCACCAGCTCCAACGCCGTCGACGTGGTCGAGTCGATCGACCCGGATCGGGAAGTCCTGTTCCTGCCCGATCAGTTCCTCGGCGCGCACGTGCGGCGTAAGACGGGCCGCGACAACGTTCTCGTGTGGGCCGGAGAGTGTCACGTCCACGCCGCGATCAACGGCGACCAGCTCACCACCAAGTCCCGGGCGCACCCGGGCGCCGAGCTCTTCGTCCACCCCGAGTGCGGTTGCGCGACGAGCGCGCTGCACCTGGCCACCGAGGGCGCGGTCCCGGCCGATCAGGTCAAGATCCTGTCCACGGGCGGGATGGTCGACGCTGCCCGCGCCTCGGGTTCCCGCGAGGTCCTGGTGGCCACCGAGATCGGGATGATCCACCAGTTGCGCAAGGCCGCCCCGGAGATCGATTTCCTGCCGGTCAACGAGCAGGCGAGCTGCCCCTACATGAAGATGATCACCCCGGCCGCGCTGCTGCGCGCGCTCGTCGAGGGCGCGGACGAGGTCCACGTCGACCCCGCCACGGCCGAGGCCGCGCGGGGGTCGGTCGAGCGGATGATCGCGATCGGCAACCCGGGATCCGGCGAGTGACCGGCGGGGGAGAGGGCGGGGTAGCCGCCGGCGCGACCTCGCAGGCCTCCGGTGGCGACGACGACGACCTGTTCGACCCCGATACCCGGGCCGATGCTCTCCTGGCGATCCGGCGCGCCCTCGAGGAGGACCTCCGGTACGGCCCGGATGCCACCTCGCTGGCCACCGTTCCCGCGGATGCCCGGGCCACGGCCCGTCTGGTGACCCGGTCCGACGGGGTGGTGGCGGGGTTGCCGCTGATCGAACTGGTCCTCACCGAGGTGCTCGGGCCTCATGGTGACGGCTCCGTCGGAGGCGGCGCCGACTTCTCGGTGACGCTCCACGCCCGGGACGGGGACCGCGTGTCGGCCGGCGACGTGGTGGCCGAGATCAGTGCGCCGACCCGCGGTCTGCTGACCGCCGAACGGACCATTCTCAACCTCGTGTGCCACCTCTCCGGGGTGGCGACCGCGACCCGTGCCTGGGTCGACCGGCTCGAGGGCACCGGATGCGCCGTCCGCGACACCCGCAAGACCCTGCCCGGTATGCGGCTGCTGCAAAAGTACGCGGTGCGGTGCGGTGGTGGGGTCAACCACAGGCTCGGCCTCGGGGACGCCGTCCTGGTCAAGGACAACCACGTGGTGGCCGCCGGTGGGGTCCTGCCCGCCCTGGCGGCCGTCCGCGAGCGGTTCCCGGACCTGCCCTGCGAGGTCGAGGTGGATTCCCTGGAGCAGCTCGACCAGATGCTCGCCTCGGGGGTGGACCTGGTCCTGCTGGACAACTTCCCCGTCTGGCAGACGCAGATGGCGGTCCAGCGTCGCAACGCGATCTCACCCCGGACCCGGCTGGAATCGAGCGGCGGTCTGGGTCTGGACGTCGCCGCCGACTACGCGCGTTGCGGTGTCGACTTCCTCGCCGTCGGCGGACTCACCCACTCCGTGGCGGTACTGGACGTCGGTCTGGATATGTGAGGTCCGCCCCACCCGGCCGTTCTGGTGCGGTGGCGACCGCCGGGACCCGCGTAAAGTTCGTTGTCATGACGGGCTTCTGGGACACGAGCGAGAAGAGCACGCCGGCGGAACGCCGGCAGCAGCGGATGGCGGAGGCCCGCCGGCGCGTGGAGTCGGGGGAGAACACCTCGCCGCCGCCCCCGCGCCCGGCCCCCGGCCCGC
>NZ_JAALDV010000315.1:0-2976 GCF_014145045.1 Dietzia sp. DQ12-76 | reverse complement strand
GGCCGGCTCGCCCGACCCGGACATGGTGCCCCCGGGCCGCCGGATCGGCCTGGCACTGGCGGCGCCCGCGCTGGCGTTGTCCGTGGTGACGCTGGCGCTGGGCCTGGGGGGTCAGCTCCTGCTCGAGCTGTCCGGGACCGCCGCGGCCAACCTCTACGATCCGACCACCTACATCCAGGCGGTGCTCGGATGACCTCCACCCTGACCTGGCCACTGAGAATCGCGTGGTTCCTGCTCTGGTTCTTCTGGCAACAGACCACCACCAGCGCGAAGGTCGTCCGCGACGCCTTCCTGCCCCACGCCTCGATCACCCCGGGCTTCGTGCGGTTCCCCACCAGGTGCCGCAGCGAACTCGAGGTGACGATGCTGTCCTCCCTCATCACCCTGACGCCGGGAACGCTGACCCTGGGTGCGCATCACCCCGGGGAGGGTGAGGACTGGGAGATCGTGGTCCACGGCATGTACTTCCCGGATCCCGACGACCTGACCGCCTCGCTACACGACTTGGAGAACCACATGCTGCGGGCGATCCGTCGAGAGGGGTTGACCCGATGATCGTCGTCGACATCGCCATCGTCCTGGTCGCCATCGCGGCGGTCCTGTCCTCCTACCGTATGATCCGCGGCCCCCACGCCGGGGACCGCGCCATCGCGGCGGACCTGCTCTTCTTCGCGTTCATCGCCCTTCTCGCCCTGGTCGGCGTGCGAGTGGACAGCCCCTTCGTCTACGACCTCGTCCTGGTCGCGACGCTGGTGGGCCTGGTCTCCGCCCTCTCACTGGCCCGACTCATGTCCGGAGGTAGACGATGAGCTGGGAACTGGTGGCGACCGTCCTGGGATCGGTCTCCGTCCTCGTCGGCGCGGTGGTGTTCCTCGGCGGCGCCATCGGTCTCCTGCGATTCCCCGATCTCTACGTCCGTTCGTCGGCGATCGGCGCGGCCGCCGGACTCGGCCTGGTGTTCGTGATCGCCGGAGCCTTCCTGCTGCACCCCACCTGGGAGGCCGCGCCCAAGGTGGCCGTGGCAGCCATCCTCCAGTTCGCCTCCTCGGCGATCGGCGCGATGTACATCGCGCGCGCCGGGTTCCTCTCCGGGGCCGCGCCCACCACCGCGACCCGCTACTCGCAGATCGAGTTCACGACCGGGCCCCCGACCGACTCCACGGAGGTGACACGCGATGACTGAGCCACGCGAACTCTCGGACGATCCCGCGGCACCACCGACCGACGCCACCGGGTTCGCGCTGATCGACGCGTCCGACGAGGACGACACCTCCTACGGCGAGATGAGTCTCGACGAGGCGACGCGGCGCCTGACCAGGCTGCGCTCACGCGGCGACCTGAGAGCCGCGTCGCAGCTCATGGCCTCGCTACCCGACCAGGTCGTGGTGGACATGTTCGAGCGCAGCACCGACAGGGACCTGGCCGTCGCGTTCCGCCTGCTGCCCAAGGGACGTGCGCTCGTGGTGTTCGAGGCCCTCGACGCCCCGGTCCAGTCGGATCTGCTCCGGGGACTGCGTGAGGAGCAGGTCGCCCACCTGTTCGAGGAACTCGACCCCGACGACCGCGTGGCGCTCATGGACGAGCTCCCGGCCCTCGTCGCCACCCGCCTCCTCCGCGGCCTGCCTCCGGAGGAACGGGCCCTCACCAACGAGATCCTCGGCTACCCGGCCGGCTCCATCGGCCGCAGGATGACGCCGGAGTTCGTCTCGGCACGACCGGAGATGACGGCCGAGCAGGCGCTCGCCCGGGTCCACGACCGGCTCGCCGACGTGGAGACCATCTACACCATCCCCGTCGTGGACCAGGGGCGCCGACTCGTCGGAGTGGTCGGTCTCCGGTCACTGATGGGCGCGGATCCCCGCGAGCTCGTCGGGGACCTCATGAACGACGCCATCTCGATCCACGCCCGGGCCTCCGAAGAGGAGGCCGCCCGTCTCAGCGCGGACGAGCGGGTGATCGTCCTGCCCATCACCGACGAGGAGGACCGCCTCGTGGGCATCCTCACCGTCGACGACGCGCTGCGGATCCTCGAGGACGCCGAGACCGAGGACGCGGCCCGCCAGGGTGGCGCCGAGCCCCTCCGCCGGCCGTACCTCTCCACGCCCGTCCGCTCCATCGTCCGCTCCCGCGTGGTGTGGCTGCTGGTGCTCGCCCTGGGCGCCGCGCTCACCGTGCAGGTGCTGGCGGTGTTCGAGACCACCCTGGAGCAGGTGGTGGCGCTGTCGCTCTTCGTGCCGCTCATCATCGGCACCGGCGGCAACACCGGCAACCAGGCGGCCACGACCGTCACGCGCGCGCTGGCACTCGGAGACGTCCGACCCCGCGACGCCCTCCGGGTGCTCGTGCAGGAGGTACGGACCGGGTTCATCCTGGGCCTGGCCCTCGGCGGCGTGGGGCTTCTCGCCGCCGGGTTCATCTTCGGTTTCGATTTCGGTCTGGTCATAGGCCTGACACTGCTGGCGCTGTGCACCATCGCCGCCACCGTGGGCGGGCTCATGCCGCTGCTCGCGCAGTCCGTCAGGGCCGACCCCGCGGTGTTCTCCAATCCGTTCATCACCACCTTCGTCGACGCGATCGGGTTGATCGTCTACTTCCTCATCGCCCGCTCCGTCCTGGGGTTGTAGTGGACGGTCCCGCTTCGAGGCCGGAGGGATCGTCACCGTGGACGTGGTGACCGTCGTCCTGCAGGCCCTGGTGATCGTGCTGGTGCTCAACATCCTGGCCTGCCTCGTCCGGGTGGTCCGCGGCCCCTCCCCGCGGGACCGCGTCACCGGGGTCGTCCTGGCCGGCACCACCGGGGCGGCGTCGCTGGCGGTGCTCTCGGTGATCGGCCCTC
The DNA here is from genome assembly GCF_014145045.1 of Dietzia sp. DQ12-76. Lineage (NCBI taxonomy): Bacteria > Bacillati > Actinomycetota > Actinomycetes > Mycobacteriales > Dietziaceae > Dietzia > Dietzia sp. DQ12-76. The sequence goes on along the minus strand of NZ_JAALDV010000315.1, from coordinate 140 downwards.
TGCCGTCGCTGCGGGATGCAGCGCTCGTCCTGGTGGCGCTGGCGCTGGTCCTCACCGTCACGATGGTCACCGCCCGCCCGCGATGAGTGGTGCGGGCGCCGTCCTCGACGTCGCGGTGGTCATCGCCGCCGTCCTCGGGG